>CAJXTJ010000045.1 GCA_913061165.1 uncultured Polaribacter sp. | reverse complement strand
GCTTTTGTAAAATATTAAAACAGAATACTATAAAGTATCTACATTATTTAAATCTGTAAATGCTTGTTTTAAACGTGTTTTAAAAGTTTCCTCACCTTCACGTAGCCATTTTCTTGGATCGTAATGTTTTTTGTTAGGTTGGTCTGCTCCGTCAGGATTACCAATTTGAGTAGCTACATAAGCAGCTTTTTCTTGCATATAATTTCTAATACCTTCGGTAAAAGCAAACTGCATATCTGTATCGATATTCATTTTTATAACTCCATATCCAATAGATTCTCTAATTTCTTCTACAGTAGAACCAGAACCACCATGAAAAACAAAATCGATGCTATTGTGAGGTACATTGTATTTTTTAGAAATATAATCTTGAGAATTTAATAAAATTTTTGGTGTTAATTTTACATTTCCTGGCTTATAAACACCATGAACATTACCAAATGCTGCTGCAATTGTAAATTGAGGAGAAACTTTTAATAACTCTTCATACGCATATGCAACTTCTTCTGGTTGCGTATATAATTTAGAAACATCAACATCAGAATTATCTACACCATCTTCTTCACCACCAGTTATTCCTAATTCAATCTCTAAAGTCATACCCATTTTACTCATACGAGCTAAATACGTTTTACAGATTTCTATATTTTCTTCTAAAGGCTCTTCAGACAAATCTATCATGTGAGAACTATATAAAGGACTACCTGTTTCAGCAAAATGCTTTTCAGAAGCATCTAATAAACCATCTATCCAAGGTAATAATTTTTTTGCAGCATGGTCTGTATGTAAAATCACAGGTACTCCATAAGCAAGCGCTAATTCATGCACATGTTTTGCACCAGCAATACCACCAGCAATAGCAGCTTTTTCACCTTCATTAGACAAACCTTTACCTGCATTAAATTGTGCGCCACCATTAGAAAACTGAATGATTACAGGAGCATTTAAATCTCTAGCAGTTTCTAAAACACCATTAATAGTATTAGAACCAATTACATTCACTGCCGGTAATGCAAATCCTTTTTCTTTCGCTAGGTTAAAAATTGCTTGTACTTCTTTTCCTGTTGCAACCCCAGGTTTAATATTGTGACTCATATTGTTATATTTTAATTTGTAATTTGTAATTCCTTAATTTGCCCAAAAATACTAAAAATAGGCTCTTTTTAGTTGGAAGAATACAGAAAATAACGAAAACGTTATAGAGTTGTCGCTAATTTCACTAAAAAGGATAATTGATTCCTATATTGTATTCTGCGCTTGCAAAATTGTAGTTTTTAAACCACTTGTCATTCTTTAAATAAGGCTCATACGTTTTAAAACCCATATCTAACCTTAGAACAAAAAAACTTAAATCATATCGCAGTCCAAAACCAGAGCCAATTGCAATATCTTCTAATGAAGAAAAACTATCAAACTTAGCATCTTGGTCTATAAAATCAGATCCTGAAATATCCCAAATATTACCAGCATCCATAAACATAGCTCCTTTTAAGCTACCTACTAAATCAAAACGATATTCTAGACTTGTTAAAAACTTAAAACTACCTACATTAAACTCTAAACCACTACTTCTACTTCCTGGGCCTAATTCATAGGTTTTCCAAGCTCTAATATCATTAGAACCTCCTGCAAAATAACTCCTAGTAAAAGGAATATCTGAATTATCATACGTGAAAATTCCTCCTAAAAAAGTTCTAACTCCAAATACTGAAGTTGCCCCAACATCCCAGAAACGCTTATATTCTAAATCGATTTTAAAATATTGTGCTAACGGAATTTTTAAGAGTGTCTTTTTATCATTCGAATTGTAACTTTTAGAAAACAACCCTAAAATATTTCCTGAATTAGAAACTCTTGCTTTAAAAAAAGAAAAATTATTATCTTTAAAGTCTATTTGACTATTGTAGGTATACGAGTATGCAAGTGTAGGGATTAAAAAATCTGAGGTAACAATATTATATCTATTCTGAATATTTAAAACTGTATTGTAATCAGCAGAATTTGAAACTCTAAAGTCTGCATCTGCAGCAACTATTTTTATAAAATCTAAAGATTCGGAAGCCTGCATGTCTAGATTTGTTGCCAATGGAAAATAAGAAGTGTTATTTGCAGTGTCATAAATCTCTGCAACAGTATTTAGATTGGAAAATTCAGAACGATAAATATTAAAAAAACGATTTACATTCAAATTCTGAATATACTGTGTATTAAAAATCTCTAATTGAATCGTTTTCTTTTTAGTGTATTCCCATTTATAATCTGACAAAAAGGTAAATGTTTGTCTATCTAATCCTATGTTTTTTTGTAAACTTAATCCCAAAGAAAATAATGTTCTTGGAGACATTCTTTTTGGCACTAACTTACTGAACCCAAAGGGAGCAATAAGCCGAGGTATCTCTACAGAAACATCTCCTCCAATTTCCCAACCAGGACCATTATTCGAATTAAACCAAGAACCTAAAAGAGATAATTTTAATAATTCCGCTCCTCTAAAAACATTTCTATCAATAAAAGAGAACTTAGCTGAAGTACCAATATTTCTAATATTAGAATGCGTTAATTCTGTTTCAAAACCTGTTGTAAATTTTTCTATGGGAGTCAAAAATAAATCCATTTTCAATTCATCACCTGAGCTATTAATAGGTGTAAACGAAATATTTGTAGTTTTAAAATTTTTAAGTGATTTTAGGTGGTTTCTAGTTAAATTTCTAAGTGAATCTTTAAAAACATCTCCAGGATTAAAAAAGATAGACGCAGCTAAATACTTAGGATTGTATTTTAATTTGTCATGTGATAAAAAGTTAATGCCTTTGTACAAAACAGAATGTTCTAGAACTTCATCCTTTTTTGTGTACGAATAATCTGTAACTACATTGATTTCTTTAATTCTATGTACTTTATAATCTTTCTTTATATATTTTCCATCAACCTCTTCATAACGATCTTTAGCAATTAAAAAATCTACATTTGTTTTATAATCTGCTCTGGTAGAATCTACATAAAAACCCAAAGCAGCGTCAGAAAAATGATAAACTCCACTATTCCTAAAGAGTTTTAAAACATTACTAGCTTCTCGTCTAAAAATATTGTCGCTGTATTGATCTCCACTTTTTAACAAAGAACGTATTCCAGCATCTTTATAAATAGAGTCTAAAACTACAGACCCTATTTTCAACTTAATAGTATCTAGCATTGTTGGTTTTCCTCTACGTAAGCGGTATTCTATTGTTGCTTTTTTCTTTATTGTATCTCTATTAATTTTAGAAATTATTTGAGCTTCAAAATATCCTTTAGTTTTATAATAAGCCTCTAAATTTTCTGAAGTTCTTTGTACTTTATTTTCACTTATAATTACTGGAGCATCAAAACTTAAAAACCATTTATTTAATTTAATTAATTCATTTGCATACACAATACTCTGTTTTTCAGAAAAGATATTTTTAACAAATTTATATTTATTTGGGTGTTTATTAGCCCATTTTAATGCTGTTTTTGGGGTATCATGATTTCCTAAATTATGAAAATACAAACCAATTGGAGCTCCAAGTAACTTTGGATTGGGCTTTTGAAGTATAAATTTTTCTAACTCGGCGCTCT
Organism: uncultured Polaribacter sp.; assembly: GCA_913061165.1. Classification (GTDB taxonomy): domain Bacteria; phylum Bacteroidota; class Bacteroidia; order Flavobacteriales; family Flavobacteriaceae; genus Polaribacter. Next base: position 11,497 of record CAJXTJ010000045.1, on the reverse strand, counting down.
TATCTCTTACGCTATCTACAAAAACATAATTTTGTGAAAGCATATATTCATTCTCGGCAACATGTTTTGTAGAATTACAAGCAACAAAAAATAAAATAAGTAGAAAGTAAAAAGAAAGTTTTTTCATTACTTTAGCCATACATTTAACATCAAAAATAGTATTTTTCAACGGTTTATTTCCAATTAGACACAATTAATGAGTATCTCCAAAAATCAACTAAAATTAATAACAAGTTTATCGCAGAAAAAGTATAGACAAAAGCATAACTTATTTATTGCAGAAGGTGTAAAAGTGTTGAATGAATTATTAAATTCAACTTTTGAGATTGAAACCTTATTTTGCACAGATGATTTTGAGGCTACTATTTCTGAAGAAAAAGTTGTACGAATTTCTGAAACTGAATTAAAAAAAGTGAGTACGCTCAAATCTCCTAACAAAGCTTTAGGTATTTTTAAAATTCCTAAAGAAAAAGCGGTGCAAAATTCTGGTTTAACAATTGCCTTAGATGCTATTAATGACCCTGGTAATCTAGGAACAATTATACGTTTATGCGATTGGTTTGGTATTACCCAATTGGTGTGTTCTAAGGATACTGTAGATTGCTATAATCAAAAAGTGGTACAGGCCTCTATGGGATCTTTAACTCGTGTTTCGATTCATTATACAGATTTAGAAAACTATATAACTAAAAGTAATTTAGATACCTTTATTGCAGATATGGATGGTGAAAATGTATATAAAACTAAATTACCAAAAGAAGGAATTCTGATAATGGGTAATGAGGCAAACGGAGTTTCAAAAGAAATTAAATCTTTACTTCAGTATAAAATATCAATTCCAAGATTTGGAGAAACACAAGAAACTGAAAGTTTAAATGTAGCTGCTGCAACTGCTATTTTATTAAGTGAATTTAAACGCGGGTATTAGATTTTAGGTGCTAACTTTTCAAGTTTAACTTAAAATTACCTATTCAAATGCAAAATTCAAGAAAACCCCCCTTGTTCCCATAAAATTTATTGGAGCCGTCCATCTACTATTGAGGTCATTATCATATTTAATTTCGTTATTCATTGCAAATACACCACGAATTGATGGAGAGAACTTAAAATAATACAAGTAAAAATCTACACCTACTCCGATCTCATACATAAAATTATGAGTTTTCATCCTAAATTCTCCTGCAGAATTGTCTTCTTGATTTCTCTCATTACTAGAAAAATTATAATCATAAGAAACTCCACCTAAAATATAGGGTCTTATATTTTTATATCTGTCTGTGCTAAATTTAAACACAAAAGGAACATGCAAGTATGTTGAACCTATTTCTCTAATACTATCTTGTGGTATTGAAGAATTTGTTAAATGATTGAATACTATTTTTTTAGTATTACTTACTAAACCGGGTTCTAAACGTAAATTTAAATTTTTATGCAAACGTAAATCTGCGATTAAGCCTACATTAAACCCACCATTTACTACTACTGTTACATTAGGTTTGTCATAAAAACTGCCAGGAAAATCAGGATTAGGAATTTGTTTATCCGTAAAGTTTAGTTTAAAATCATTCTGATTTATTCCTAAGTAAAATCCGTAATGTATTAATTTTCTATCAAAAGTTGGTATATATTCTACACGTTCTGTTTGCGCAAAAAAAGCGGTAGCTACTAATAGGAAAAATCCAATAATTAAGACTCTTTTACTCATAATTATTTACGTGCAGTATAAATTGTTGCAACTCCAAAAGTTACAGGCTTGTGTTCTGTAGTGTTAAACCCATTTTTTTGTAAAATATTGTTGAATGCTTCTCCAAAAGGAAAAGAGTTTGCAGATTCAGATAAGTAAGAATAGGCAACTTTATCTTTAGAAAACAATCTGCCCACAATTGGTAAGAATAAATTTGTGTAGATTTTATAGCCTTGTTTAAAAGGAAATTTTACAGGATTTGAAGTTTCGAGAATCACCAAAACTCCGGTAGGTTTTAAAACTCTTGCAATTTCTTTAATTCCTTTGTCTAAATTCGCAAAGTTTCGAACCCCAAAAGAAACTGTAATCGCATCAAAAGTATGGTCTTCAAAAGGCATTTCTTCAGAATCAGCAACAATCATTTCTATTTTATCAGAAAGGTTTGCTTTCGCTATTTTTTCTTTCCCAACATTTAGCATTCCTGGAGAGATATCTAAACCTACAATTCTATCCGGTTTTAAATCGGCCATCATTAAGGCTAAATCTCCTGTTCCTGTGGCAATATCTAAAATGTGCTTCGAATTATTTTCTCCAACAATCTTCACTACTTTTTTGCGCCACTTTACGTCAATACCCAAAGAAATAACCCTATTTAAACCGTCATAATTGCCAGAAATAGCATCGAACATTTTTGCTACTTGCTCTTTTTTTCCTAATTCAGAATCTTTATATGGTTTAATTATTTTTGACATATTATGTAGCTTTGGGCTATTCGCAATTTGCTTTTCACCAAATTTGTTATCCGTTAATTGCAACCACTTCATTAATCATGTTTGGCAACATTTCTTTTAATAAGTTTTCTATCCCATTTTTTAATGTTGCTGTAGAAGATGGACAACCGCTGCAAGCACCTTGCAACACTACACTTACTACTTTATTAGCTTCATCATATGATCGAAAAGCTATATTACCTCCATCACTAGCAACTGCTGGTTTTATGTATTCATCTAGAATGTCTACAATCTGTGCAGAGATACCTTCTAAAACTACTTTTGGTGCTGCTACATTATTTTCTGTAGCTATAGTTTCTTCTTTTGGCAACTCCTTAATAATTATTTTTCCATCCGCTAAATACTCACGAATAAATGTTCTTACTTCTCCGTAAACATCATTCCACTCTACCATATCGTATTTAGTAACGGATATGTAATTGTCTGAAATAAACACTTCTTTTACAAACGGAAAGTTAAAAATTGCTTGTGCTAAAGGTGAGGACGCATTTGCTTCATCTATATTTTTAAACTCAACATCTGTTTGCGTTAACGCTTTATTTACCCCAAACTTCATTACTGCAGGATTTGGCGTCACTTCAGCGTACACTTCAATAGCTTCTTTTTTTGAAGTTATTTGCTCGTTTACAACTACATTCCCGTCAGTTATATACGCTTCTATCTGCTCTTTTACTTCTTCTTGTACATCTATCCATTCTAAAATATCAAAACGTTGAATAGCAATAAAGTTAGCAGTAATAAATACTTTTTTTACAAATGGTAAATAAAATAATTCTTGAGCCAAAGGAGAGTTTTTGGCTTCATCTATATTGTTAAACTCATAACTACCGCCATTAATTAAAATAGCAGTACTATTAAATTTAAGTATGGTATTATTTGTAGTTTCTTGTATTGTAATTTTAGTTTCTAACATGTTCTAAAAATTGAATTGCAAAATTAAGGGAAAAAAGATAGATAAGATTATTTTATGGAGATAAAATGAAGACGCTACCCTAAATGATATTTTTTAATATCAAAGCTGGCAGCGTCTTAATTTTTAAGTTACTATGATCTACAAATTTATTGCAACTGTAGCCGTGAAAACTTTATTATCAATCGATAAATTTGCTGAGTTTACATTAAAACCAGAATAAAAATTATAAGGTGCTGTTCTGTTATTATTACTGTAAGCAAAATCTAATTTAAAATTCCCAAAATTATAACCTCCGCCAAATGAATACCCTGCTAAATTATCTGAATCTAGAGCCATATTATCTGGACTTTGTTCAAACTTATAACCTCCTCTTAAACTAAGTCTTTCAAAACGCCATTCTGAACCTATATTAAGAGCGTGTGTTTTTCTTAATTCATTTTGAAAAAATTGATTTTCATCTGAAAAATCTGCATTCGATAATTTCATGTTTTGATAATTTTTATTGATATAATCGATACTCAATAATCCTTTTTTACCAAAAATAATAGCCGCACTTGCTGTTAATTTACTAGGAGTTTTTAATCTAAAAACAAACCTTTGAGAAGGATAGTAGCCTCCAGATGTATTATCATATGAAATCAAGTTATTGCTTACTACCACCTCTGTATCTCCCATAAAACCATCATTATCTACAATATTAGACTCTTCTAAAACCTCTGTAAATATAGTAGGCGTTTGGTAAGATAGTCCAAATCTAAAATTTTGATGTGCTTTGTAAATAAACCCCAAATTTAAAGAGACACCTGAACTGGTTATAAAGTTTTCTTGAGATAAGTTTGCATCTAATGTATTTCCAGATCCATCATTATTAAACTCTACCAAAGTAGCACGCTGACTAAAGTTTAAGTCATAAAAATTTAAACTAGCACCTAGATATAATTTCTTTTTATGCACTGAAGAAAAAGCAATATTCATTTCACTTACCTCACCTGCATAATAATTAAAAAAACGCTGCTCTTCAGCTATGCTATAATCAATAATTGGTTCATTTTCATCTAAAGGAAAATCTCTAAAAGTTGCAATTCCACTGTTTCCTTTGGCATTAAAGCTATTGGTAAAGTCTTTAGTTATTCTATAATTAAAGCCAAGAACAAAATTATTCCAATCAGATTTATGAGCGTTTTTAAAAACAAAAACTGCTCCGGCTTGAGATATATTCAAAAATTGATCTTGATTATTTGTGTTCGTGCCATAATAGTTTGAAATTATATTTGTTTGTCTAGAATTTAAAGAACCCGAAAAAGCACTATTATTAAAAACAGACAAACCTGCTGGATTTATATTAACTGCAGACATATCTCCTCCCAATGCTCCAAAAGCACCACTCATAGCAGTAAATCTAGCCGTACCGTTTCCATCATCCTGCGAAAAAAGTAAAGCTAAATCTTGATACCCTAAAGATTGGCCATAAGACATTATAATAACAGCGAAAAACGCTATTGTGGTTGTTATTTTTTTCATTTTAAGGTTTTCTAATTATTTAGGATATTAATTGCCTCGGCGCTTGCTTGAAGATGAACTTCTACTGGAACTATTTCTCGATGAAGACGAACTTCTGCCAGAACTGCTTCTTGATGAAGATGAACTTCTTGAAGGTGCACTACTTGAAGAACTTCTTCTGGTTGAAGATGAACTTCTGGATGGTGTACTTCTTGTAGAACTTCTTCTCGTTGAAGATGACGTTCTATTTGGTGCGGTTCTATTAGCACTTCTTCTCGTTGAAGAAGCCTTTCTAGATCGAGTAGTTTTCACAGCTCTTCTTCTTGTTAATGAGGTAGTAGATGTATTCTTAGGATTTATAATAGAAGTAAATCTTTTACTAGAAATTGCGCTTTCGGCTCTTCTTCTTGAAGAACTAAGCCTTGTCGTATTAACTTTTCTTCTAGAAACTGTAGAAGAATTTCTAGTTCTTATATTATCTCTAGAATAGAAATTATTATAAGTAGATCTTCTACCATATCTGCTATTGCTGTTATACCTATTGTTGTTATATGAATTTCCAAATCCGTTATTATAATCACCATACATACCCCAACCATATGCTAAGTTATTATGGTAAGAATACCAATAAGGATTATTGCCCCAATTATTAAATCCGTTGTTCCAACCCCAACCATTATTGTAGCCCATTCCATTGTTCCATCCCCATCTATTTCTATAGCCCCAATTATTAAAACCCCTATTGTTCCACCCAAAGTTATTCCATCCAAAATTATTCCAATAAGAATCGTTATTATTGTTATTGATATACACAACTACATCATTATTATCATTGTTTCCCCAAGAAGGATTTGTGTTATAACTTAAGTCATCTTCTTCATAGGAATTATCTGGAGAGTTATATGAATCTACATCTGTGAAAATAGTTTCTTCGTCTAAGTCTTCAAGGCGCTCTAGCTCATTTGTGAAATAATTTTCATTATAATTATTGTAGCCTTTTTCATCTAAAACAACTACCTTTTTTCCTGTCTGAGTGTTTGTAACCCTATCATAAACACCATCATTATTGTAAGCACTTTGATAAGTACCACAAGAAAATAGCAGTAGATTAACCGCAAATATTAAGATAAATTGATTTGTATTTCGGAATTTGCATGACAGTTTCATAGGCCTCATTTTTTAGTAAACATTAGTGTAATAGAAAATTGTTAAACAAAAAAAACCAAACTTTAACCAGTCTCTAACCTTTTTGTAGTAATTTTGTTTTGGTTTGTATATAAATACAATCTTTTAACACATATTTCACATTAAAGATAACAATTTTTGTGCCAAACTTTTAATTATGAGTAAACATTTAACGAAAAGAGCAGACGATTATTCTAAATGGTATAATGAGCTAGTTGTAAAAGCAGATTTGGCTGAAAACTCTGCCGTAAGAGGTTGTATGGTAATAAAACCTTACGGATATGCTATTTGGGAAAAAATGCAGGCAGAGTTGGATAGAATGTTTAAAGAGACAGGACATGAAAACGCCTATTTTCCGCTATTTGTTCCTAAAAGTTTGTTTGAAGCTGAAGAGAAAAATGCAGAAGGGTTTGCAAAAGAATGTGCCGTTGTAACGCATTATAGGTTACAAAATGACCCTGATAATCCAGGTAAATTAAGAGTAGATCCTGAAGCAAAATTAGAAGAAGAATTAGTAGTTAGGCCAACTTCTGAAGCCATCATTTGGAATACATATAAGGGATGGGTTCAATCCTATAGAGACTTACCATTATTGATAAATCAATGGGCAAATGTTGTACGTTGGGAAATGCGTACACGTCTATTTTTAAGAACTGCAGAATTTTTATGGCAAGAAGGGCACACAGCACATGCAACGAAAGCAGAGGCAGTTAGCGAAGCACAACAGATGCAAGAAGTTTATGCAACTTTTGCAGAAGATTTTATGGCAATGCCAGTAGTAAAAGGATATAAGTCAGATAGTGAACGTTTTGCTGGTGCAGAAGATACTTTAACTATTGAAGCTTTAATGCAAGATGGAAAAGCATTGCAAGCCGGCACAAGTCATTTTTTAGGACAAAATTTTGCAAAAGCATTTGATGTGAAATTTACGACTAAAGAGGGAAAGAAAGAACATGTTTGGGCAACCTCTTGGGGTGTTTCTACACGTTTAATTGGCGGCTTAATTATGACGCATTCAGATGATAATGGTTTAGTACTCCCTCCAAGATTAGCTCCAATTCAAGTTGTAATTGTACCTATCTATAAAGGTGAAGAACAATTAGAAGCTATTTCTGAGAAAGTAGCTGTCTTTGTAAAAGAATTACGTAAAAAGGGTGTTTCTGTAAAGTTTGATGATAGAGATACATACAGGCCAGGCGCAAAATTTGCAGAATATGAATTAAAAGGAGTTCCTGTTAGAATTGCTATTGGAAAAAGAGATTTAGAAAATGGTACTGTAGAAATTGCCAGAAGAGATACTTTAGAAAAACAAACAGTTGTTCAAACTGATGTTGTAGATTTTGTAAGTAACCTTTTAGAAGAAATTCAAGACAACTTATTCCAAAAAGCAATAGATTTTAGAGCAGAGCACACAACTTCTGTGTATAATTTTGAAGAATTTAAAACAGCTATAGCAAATAAAGGTGGCTTTGTTTCTGCGCATTGGGATGGAACAGAGGAAACCGAAGACAAGATTAAAGACCTAACAAAAGCAACCATTAGATGTATTCCTAATGATGCAAAAGAAGAAATCGGAACGTGTGTATTTAGCGGTAAACCATCCTCTAAAAGAGTGCTTTTTGCGAAGGCGTATTAAATTTAAAAAAAAATGCATTTTTTTTTCAAAAATTATTGCACAATTTAAAAAACGTTGTATATTTGCACCCGCAATTGAGGCATACTTAATTGTTCTGGTCCGTTCGTCTAGGGGTTAGGACGCATGGTTTTCATCCATGTAACACGGGTTCGATTCCCGTACGGACTACAAAAGTTTTAATAAAAAAACGAAACAAGAAATTATGGCAAATCACAAGTCAGCATTAAAGAGAATTAGAAGTAACGAAGCTAAAAGATTACGTAACAAATATCAGCACAAAACAACAAGAAATGCTGTTAGAGACTTACGTAGTTTAGAAGACAAGAAAGAAGCAGAAGCGAAGTTAAATACTGTAATTTCCATGTTAGATAAATTAGCTAAGAAAAATATTATTCACAAGAATAAGGCAGCTAATTTAAAATCTCAATTGACAAAGCACGTAAGTGCAATGTAAGATTTTACGTTCTTAAGAAATTTAAAAACTCTGAATATTTATATTCAGAGTTTTTTATTGTTTATAATTTAAATGAGTATCACCTATTTACAGACGCTCATTTAAAATTCCTTTAAAGTAAACTTAAAAAATATCATAGGATACGTAAGAAATCGATTTTAACCGCTACTGCTTCTTAACAGCCGCTACCAATCATAGCCTTTATGTGCATCTAATCTTATAAAGATAAAGAGTAAGATTGTAAAGCCCCATAGAGAAGAACCTCCATAGCTAAAAAATGGCAACGGAATACCTACAGTTGGCATCAAACCAATTACCATTCCAATATTTACAATCAAGTGAAAAAACAGAATCGAAGCCAAACCATATCCATAAATTCTTCCAAATTTATTCGTATGTGTTTCTGCCAAATAGATAATTCTATACAATAACAACATGAATAAAATAATTACAAAAGAAGTACCTAAGAAACCCCATTCTTCGCCAATAACGCTAAATATATAATCTGTATGCTGTTCTGGTACAAAATCTCCTTGCGTTAAATCTCCTTTTAAAAACCCTTTCCCTGTTAAACCTCCAGAGCTAATTGTTAATTCAGATTGAAATGAATTGTAACCAATGCCCTGATTGTCTTGTTTTAAACCTAAAAGAATCTCAAAACGATCTCTATGGTGTTGTTTAAATATAGAGTTATATGTAAATCCTGTTCCTATAATAAAAATAGTAATAACAGCATATAACCCTAATATTTTGTACCAATTAAAACGCAGGAAGCGCTTTCCTCCTTTATAAATAGCATAAAATGTAAAAATAGTAATGAGCACAAGTAAACTTGATAAGACCGCCGATACACCAAATAAAATAGTGAACACAAACAATACAATTACCAAAGTACCTAGAATAATATAGTTTAAAGTTAAACCTTCTCTGTGCAGTACAAAAAAGAAAGCAATATAAATAAGGGCAGAACCTACATCTGGTTGTAATGTGATTAAAAATGCAGGTGCGAATATGATTATAAATGCTTTAATTTGATTCTTAATTAGTTTAAAATTATACTGTCGGTCACTTATTAGCTTTGCCACTGCAAGTGCCGTAAATGCCTTCATGAATTCTGAAGGTTGCAAACTTAATGCACCAAAATTGTACCAAGAAGTGGCACCGTTTATTGTTTTTCCAAAAATAAATAATCCAACAAGAGACAAAAGTGAAATTAGATAGAGCACACTAGAAAACCGTTCATAAAACTTACCATTAAAAAAAAGAATACTAATGATTAACGGAATTGTTAAGCATATGAAAATAAATTGTTTGCCATATTTTGTTGAAAAGCTAAGTAACTCAATATATTCATCCGTCTTTGAGGCAGAGTAGATATTTAACCATCCAAAACTGACTAAAATTACAAATAGTGTAACCAAAATCCAATCGATTCCCGCAAAAATATTGTTACCCTCTTGCCGCAACTGTTTCTATTTTAGGGATTAACTTATTGTACTCTTCCTGCAAACTAATATTTAACATCCTTGTCTCTCTGTGCTTTGTTGCTTTAGAAATCTTGCCGTTTAAATACTTTTCTATCATTAAACTTGTTATCGGAGCGGCGATTCTAGAACCATAACCTCCATTTTCTACAAAAATAGCAATCGCTATTTTAGGATTATCTTTTGGAGCAAAAGCAACTAAAATAGAATGATCTTCTAGCTTTATTCTTTTACCGTTTACTATAGTATAGTTTTCTGAAGTTCCAGTTTTACCACAAATTTCTATTCCTTTCACTTGACTCCATTTCCCTGTTCCTGTTTTAAAAACCTCATACATTGCCTCTATTATTGGACTAAAATGTTTTTTATCAATGGTAGTTTGTTTTTTCTCTGTAAAACTAGCGTTCTCTATTGGTCTTTTATCAATATCTTTTAAAATATGTGGTGTAAAGAAATACCCTTTATTTGCAATTGCGGCTGTAAAATTAGCTAATTGAATTGGTGTTGTTTGCACTTCTCCTTGCCCTATTGCATTTGAAATATTTGTAGAAGCATTCCAAGAGTACTTGTACATATCATCGTAATATTTACCTGTAGGAATTAGTCCAGGACTTCCCTGGGGTAAATCATATCCTAAATAATTTCCTAAACCAAAACTCTTTACATGAGCACTCCAATTGTCTAATCCTAGAGATGGCTTGTTATTTTTTTCTACAATTCTCTTATAAGTATTTGCAAAATAGCTATTACAAGATTTAGAAATAGCTGTTTTTAATTGTATTGGTCTACCGAAAATATCACAATGGCAACCCATAAACTCATTCTTTCTATTCCCGTACCTATAGCCATTATAACAATAAAAAGAAGTTTGTTCAGATATGATTCCTTCTTGTAAACCTATCAAAGCATTCATTATTTTAAATGGAGAACCTGGAGGATAAGAGGCTTTTAAACCCCTATCATACGTAGGTTTCTCTAAACTTTTAGGGTCCATTAAAATAGCCGAATTTTTAGAACGCTTTCTACCAACTAACATATTAGGATTATAAGAGGGTGCCGTTACTAAAGCCAGAATCTCTCCAGTTGAAGGTTCTATAGCTACAATTCCTCCTCTTTTTCCTGTCATTAATTTTTGAGCATATTGTTGTAATTCAATATCTAAGGTTAATGTTAAATCCTTACCTCTTTTAGCTAAGGTATCTTGTTCTCCATTCTTAAAAGAGCCAGTAATTTTATTAAGATTATTTCTATTAAATATTTTTTTTCCCTTACTACCTCTCAAATAATCTTCATATTGTTTTTCAATACCATCTTTACCTATTAATTCTCCTGCTTCGTAATAAGTATTACTCTTTGCCAACTGCTCATTTACCTCACCAATATACCCTAAAACATTTGCTGCTGCGTTAATGGGGTATTGTCTGATTACTCTTTTTTGAATAAAAAAACCATCATATTTGTGTAATTTTTCTTGAAGGAAAGCAAAATCTTCTTTTGCCAATTGTTTTAGAAAAACAGATGGAAGATAGGAAGCATATCTGCTTGCCTTATTATACCTCTTTACAAAATCTTCTCTATCGATTTTTAAGAGTTTACAGAATTCTAAAGTATCTATATATTTTACTTTATTTGGCTGAATCATTACATCATAAGAAAGTTGATTGGCAACCAATAAAACACCATTTCTGTCATAAATATAGCCTCTCTCCGGGTAATCAAAAATTGTTTTTACAGCTGCATTATGTAAAGGGTCGTAACTCTCACCTTTTATAATTTGAAGCTGAAATAAACGCCCTATAAATACCTGTCTCTTATACACATCTCCGAGCCCACGAGACCTCTCTACATCT
>CAJXTJ010000044.1 GCA_913061165.1 uncultured Polaribacter sp. | reverse complement strand
ATGTAGAGAGGTCTCGTGGGCTCGGAGATGTGTATAAGAGACAGCCGTAGTTTTTGTTGGGAATACTAGTTTTGTGAAAGGAGTGAAATCTCCTATAATTACAAAGGAATTTAAAGAGGAGTTCATAGAAAGTGATGTTTTAAAAAGATATACCAATGATTAAAAATATAATCTTTGATTTTGGAGATGTTTTCATCAATCTAGATAAAAAACTTTTTGCAGAAGAGTTACAGAAAATTCATATTTCACAAGAATCTGAGGAAATGTTACCAATTATACAGCAGTATGAGATGGGACTTGTTTCTACAGATGAATTTTTTGTTTTTTTTGAAGAAAGATTAAGTGTTTCGCAAGACCAGTTGAAAAAAGCATGGAATTCTATTTTATTAGATTTTCCAAAAGAACGCTTGCGTTTTATTCAGAACTTATCAGAAAGCAAAAAATATAGATTATTTTTATTAAGTAATACCAATGATCTACATATCTCTTGGATACAAAAGAATTGGGGAATGGAGCAATATAATGCATTCAAAATCTGTTTTGAACAATTCTATTTATCGCACGAAATAAATTTAAGAAAACCGAATAACAATATTTACGAATTTGTTTTAACTACGAATAAATTAGTACCAATGGAAACCTTGTTTATTGACGATACTAAAGAAAATACAGATGCTGCAAAAGCATTAGGTATTCATATTTGGAATTTGAAACCAGGCAAAGAAGACGTTTTAGAGCTACTCACTAAAAACTATATATAATTGATTTTTCTACTTTTAAGTATCCTTTTTTCTACAGGTTTATTTGTTATTTTTAAATATTTTGGCATTTATAAAATAGATGTTTTAAAAGCTATTTTTGTAAACTACATTGTTGCTTTTTCTATGGGGTTTTTCTTTGCGGAAAGACAAATACCAATTTCAGAAATTTATTTACAACCCTGGTTTTCTGGTGCTTTGTTTTTAGGAGCACTATTTGTTTCTATCTTTTTTGTAATGGCCATGACAGCTCAGGAAAACGGAGTTTCGGTTACCTCAATTTCGGGTAAAATGTCTGTGGTTGTGCCTGTTTTTTTTGGAATAATTTTATATAATGAGTCTGTAACTTTTTTGAAAATAGTAGGAATTATTATGGCTTTGATAGCAGTGTATTTATCTTCTGTAAAAGAAGAGAAATCAGAAAAAAATGGAACACTATTATTCCCTATTTTACTTTTTATTGGCTCTGGTACAATTGATACTTTACTTAAATATGTTCAGGAAAATTATGTTGCAGATGAAGATGTTTCTATCTTTTCTGGGAGCTTATTTGGTATTGCAGGTGTTTTTGCATTTTTTATTTTAGTTATAAAAACCATCAAAAAAAGAGCGTCTTTTGGTTATAAAAATATAATTGCAGGAATTATTTTAGGAGTACCAAATTACTATTCAATTATATTTCTAATAAAAGCCTTGCAAAATAAGAATTTTGAAAGTTCAACCTTGTTTACTATTAACAATGTAGCAATTGTAGTGGTGTCTACTTTAATTGGTTTGTTTTTCTTTAAGGAGAAATTTAGTATTAAAAATAAGGTAGGAGTTGCAATTGCTATTTTAGGAATTATACTAGTGACCATTGCTTAAAATTCAAAATAAGCTAGTTATTTAAGGTCTTATGGAAGATATATACAAAACGATAATAACACCTTCTGAGGAAACACTGTTTAAAGAGAAAGGCAGTAAGTTTTTTGGATATGCTTTTCCTGTCTTGTCAGAGGAAGATGTAAAAGAGCGCTTAGAAGAGCTTCGAAAAAAGCACCACTCAGCGCGTCATTTTTGTTATGCTTATCAATTAGGGGTGGAGAAAATTAGGTTTAGAGCAAATGATGATGGTGAGCCAAACAATTCTGCAGGAATGCCAATTTATGGTCAAATTCAATCTTTTGAGGTTACTAATATCTTAATTGTATCTGTACGTTATTTTGGGGGTACAAAACTAGGTGTTGGTGGTTTAATTTCTGCTTATAAAACTTCTGCACAAATGACTTTGGAGGTTTCTGATGTTTTAAAAAAAACAATTAATATTCAATATAAACTTACTTTTAATTATGATTTAATGAATTCTGTAATGAGAATTATTAAAGAAAAAAATATTGAAATTGTAAACCAGAAATTAGAAATGGACTGCCAATATATAATTTCTGTGCGCAAAAATGACTCAGAAGCTATTTTTACAATTTTCGATAATTTGTATAAAGTTGCTGTGAAAAATATGTGAGTAGTTTTTTATTTACTTCAAAATTTTTAAAAAAAATCAAAAAAGATATTATAAGGGTCAATAGATTTAATAACCTAATCCTTTCAATAAATAATCTGGACAACGCGTTGGTTTCATGTTTTTAGTATCTATAAATGCTAAAACAGAACTTCCAGTACAAATTAATTCATCTAGTTGATTTTTAATTTCATAATTAAATTCAATTTTAACCATTGGTTCTTTTTTTAGAAAGGTATGAATGGTTAAAATATCGTCATATAGTGCAGATTTTATAAAAGTTAAATTTAAAGAAACTACAGGAAGTATTATCCCATTCATTTCCATATCTTTGTATGTAACTCCTAAAGAACGTAGCCATTCGGTTCTGCCCATTTCGAAAAATTGAGCATAGTTACCATGGTAAACAACGCCCATTTGGTCAGTTTCAGAATATCTAACTCTAGTTTTTGTTGATGATTTTTTCAATTAATATAGATAAAATTTATATTTGTAGTGTACGATAAAAATAGTTAATAATCAATAGCAAATTCATTTTTTTATACTGAATTTTATTCACACTTTTGTATAACCCAACAAAACGATCCAAATCTTCGTTTTAACCAAATTTTATTAATTTTATAAGTACCTCGATTATAAATGAACCTATCTGCTGAATCTGTCTGGAATGATTGTTTGTCTTTTATAAAGGACAATATTAAACCACAAGCTTACAAAACTTGGTTTGAACCAATAAAACCAGTGAAACTTTCAGGAGAAGTATTAACAATTCAAGTGCCCAGTAAATTTTTTTACGAATGGTTAGAAGAGCACTATATCAAACTATTAAGGGTCGCATTGGTAAGAAAATTAGGCAATGATGCAAAATTGATTTACGATGTAAAGATGGAAAACAATTATAGCAGCAATAGACCGCAAATTGTGAAGATACCAAGTTCTAACAGAGATCCATTAAAGCCTCAAAAAATTACGGTACCATTAGATGCAACTAAAAGAGAATTAAGAAATCCGTTTGTAATTCCAGGATTGCAGAAAGTTAAAATAGAGTCTCAACTAAATCCTAATTATAATTTTGTAAATTTTGTCGAAGGAGATTCTAATAGATTAGCACGTTCTGCGGGTATGGCAGTTGCTAATAAACCTGGAGGAACATCTTTTAATCCATTACTAATTTATGGAGGTGTTGGTTTAGGTAAAACACATTTATCACATGCTATTGGTGTAGATATTAAAGATAAATATCCAGACAAAACAGTTTTGTATATTTCTTCAGAAAAATTTACACAACAGTTTATCGATTCAGTAAAATCGAACACAAGAAATGATTTTATTCATTTCTATCAAATGATTGATGTTTTAATTATTGATGATGTTCAATTTTTATCAGGTAAAGCTGGTACACAAGATGTATTCTTTCATATTTTTAATCACTTACATCAAAACGGAAAGCAAGTAATTTTAACATCAGACAAAGCGCCTGTAGATATGCAAGACATAGAACAGCGTTTGTTATCTCGTTTTAAATGGGGATTGTCTGCAGAATTGCAAGCGCCAGATTACGAAACTAGAATTTCTATATTAGACAATAAACTTTTTAGAGATGGTGTAGAGATGCCGTCAGAAATTGTAGAATATATTGCTAAAAATATAAAGTCTAATGTAAGAGAATTAGAGGGTGTTATAATTTCTATGATAGCACAAGCTTCCTTTAATAGAAGAGAATTTTCTCTAGAACTTGCCAAACAGATTGTAGATAAGTTTGTAAAAAACACAAAGAAAGAAGTTTCTATAGATTACATACAAAAAGAAGTTTCTAAATATTTTGATATGGATGTTGCTACTTTGCAATCTAAAACAAGAAAACGCCATATTGTTCAAGCAAGACAGTTGGCTATGTTTTTTGCAAAAAGATTAACAAAAACTTCTTTAGCTAGTATTGGCAACCAAATAGGACAAAGAGATCATGCTACCGTTTTACACGCTTGTAAAACGGTAGACAATCTAACTGAAACTGATAAGCAATTTAGAAAATACGTAGACGACTTAACAAAGAAGTTAACGTTCTAAAAACCTCTTATTAAAACTATTTAACTTTCACTTAGATGAAAAAAATACTGATGGTTTGTCTAGGTAATATTTGTCGTTCTCCATTAGCAGAAGGTATTTTACAATCTAAAGTAAATAAAGAACTTGTTTTTGTAGACTCTGCAGGTACTGCAGCATATCACGTAGGTAATTTGCCAGATGAACGCTCTATAGCAGTTGCAAAGCAATACGGAATTGATATTTCAAATCAACATGCAAGAAAATTTACCGAAAAAGATTTTTTAAACTTTGATGTTATTTATGCGATGGACAAAAGTAATTATCAAAATATTATTTCTCTAGCCACAAGTGATGAGGATGTAGAGAAAGTAAAAATGATTTTAAATGAATCACAACCAGATAAAAATTATTCAGTTCCAGATCCCTATTACGGAGGGAAAGCTGGTTTTGAAGAAGTATACAAAATGTTAAATGAAGCTTGCGATAGTATCCTCTATAAACTACTGTAAAAAAATAATTTCTGAGAGTAAAATAAGGGAAATTTAAAAGAAATAAAAGAAAAAATTATGATTGGTAAACTTTATTTGATTCCTACAACTTTGGGCGATACAGAGCCTTTAGAGGTAATGCCTTTGTCTGTTAAAAAGGTAGTAGAGCAAATTGATTATTATATTGTAGAAAATGAAAAGTCTGCAAGAGCGTTTATCAAAAAGATTTCTCCTAAAAAATCGCAACCGTCTTTGCAGATAATGTCTATAGATAAGTATGCCGAAGAGATTGAAACAAGAAAGTATTTAGATGTTTGTAAGCAGGGAATAAATGTAGGGTTGCTATCTGAAGCCGGAGTTCCCGCAGTTGCAGATCCCGGAGCAAGTATCGTAAAGTTAGCGCATGAGAACAATATTCAAGTAGTTCCTTTAGTTGGTCCCAGCTCTATTTTAATGGCATTGATGAGTTCTGGTATGAACGGACAGAATTTTGCATTTAATGGCTATTTACCAATTGATAAAGGCGATAGAAAAAAAGCTCTTAAGGATTTAGAAAAATTATCTAAGGAGAAAAATCAATCTCAAATTTTTATAGAAACACCTTATCGAAACGAGAAAATGTTTGCAGATTTAAAAGCAGCTTTATTACCGACTACAAATTTATGTATTGCTGCAGATATTACGTTGTCAACAGAATTTATTAAAACACTTTCTATGCAAGATTGGAAACATCAAACACCAGACTTACATAAGAAACCTGCTATTTTTATTATTCATAAATAAAAAATTTCCTTTATTTCACCCTTCTAAAATGTACTCTTTATGAGGTGTTAGATCATCGAATATTAGAGAAAGGTATTGTTTTTTTGGAAGATGCTAGAGTTATACTTTTGCTTTTTGATCAGCTAAAATATTGGAAACGTTGTAGTTTCCAAATTTTTTCATATAAGATTTAATACTAGAACCGTAAGCGTCTGAAAAACTTTGAGAACCGTTACTCCTTAAAAATTTCTTTACATTTCCTGCACCACTTAAATGAGCAGCGGCTAAAATTCCGGATTCTGTAACTTTAATTCCACTTATAGTTTTGCCAACAGAGCGCTTTATATCTTTTCTTAAAATCCATTTATTTACTTTACACAGGGCAACAAATGCCTTTTCTTGCAAAATAGGGTCTCTTAAAAATTCTTGAGTATTGTAAATATTAAATCTATGCAAAGTAGTTCTGCCAAATTGATATTTCCCGAGATATCCTAAAGTATTTACAACTTCGTATTTTCCTTGAGATTCTTTAAAGGCAATTGCTTCTTTAAATGCAATGAAATCTCTTTTTAAATAGAAAATATCATTTCCTAAAGTTTTAGGAAACCCTAACGTTGTAGCTGCAACTATTTCTGATTCAGAATCCTTTAGATTAACAATAGAAATTGCGTTGATAAAAAGAATAATTAGACTGAATAAAAGAATTTTATTTTTGATAAAAATGTATTTACATTTAGCGCTGCAAATTTACGAATACAATCTAACGTAATTGATTATCAATATGTTAATTTTTTTAAAAAATATAAATAATGAAATATTTATCGTGTTTTTGTGTTTATTTTCGGCTTCTATGAAGTATATTTTATGAAATTAATAACAATAAAAGGGTTTTACAATGAATTCCAAAATTGTTATATATAGTTCTGTTTTAATACTATATAAGTAATAAACAACTTACCTATTAATCTTTTTTTTATTCATCCATTGATGGTATTTATCTGCATTTCTATTATGTTGTATAAGGGATTTTGCAAAAGTATGGTATCCTAATTTCTCAACACTAGCGCACATATACATATAGTTGTGTTTTTTAGCATTTAAAACCGCATCAATGCTAGAGATATCTGGCATAGCAATTAAAGCAGGAGGCAATCCTATATACTTGTAGGTGTTGTATGGTGATTCTATCTCTAAATCTATTGTTAAAACTCTTTTAACAACAAAATCTTGTCCTTTCTTTTCTTTTACACAATAGATAATTGTAGGATCTGCTTGCAGTGCCCAGCCTTTTCTTAGTCTGTTTAAATATAAACCAGCAACAATTGGTCTTTCAGAATTTTGAGCAGTTTCCTTTTGAACAATAGAAGCCAAAGTAGTTACCTCTTCTTTTGTTAGGTTTAGTTTTTTTGCTTTTTTCAACCTGTTTTTGTTCCAAAATATTTTATAAGAAACCAACATTTTTGCTCTAAATTTTTCTGGCGAAACTGTCCAGTAAAATTCATAGGTATTGGGTATAAAAATTTGAAGTACGGATTTGTTGGTTAAGTTATTCTTAGATAAAAATTGTAAATCTCTAAAAGAATTAAGCAATGAGATAGAATCTGCTTCTATTTGCTCGGCAATTCTACCTGCAATTTTTTCTAAAGTATCTTGATTATTAAAAGATAGTTTAAAAGGAGTTTGTCTGCCACTGCGCAGCATATTTAAAAGGTCGTTATTAGACATTCCTTTTTTTAGTAAATACCTGCCGTGTTTTACTTTAGAGATTCTTTTTTTAGCTGCTACCCAAAGAAAAGAATCTGGATTTATAGAAAAATTTTCAATTTCTTTTTGAATATCTAACAAACTATCGGAATTAGTTACAAATAGTACAACATCTTTTGTAATTGTTTTTCCGAATATTTTTTGGTAATAAGTATATCCAAAAATTGCTCCAATTAATAAAACTGCAGCCAATATATAAATCACTTTTTTCTTCAATTGTAAATATTTTAAGACTGTAAAGTTACTATTTTATCAACTGAAATAAGATTTCATCTTTAAATTTTCCTTCTGATAAAATCCAATCTTTTTTTATGCCAACTTTCTTGAACTTATGTTTTGTAAACAAGGAAATACTTTTAGAATTAGTAGCAGTAATATTTGCATATAATTGATGTAAGTTTAAATACTTAAAAGCATAATCTATTAAAATTGAGAGCGCTTCAAAAGCAAAACCATTTTTTTGAAAATTGGGGTGAATCAAAATTCCAATTCCTGCTCTTTTATGTTGTGGATTAAAATCAAACAAATCAATAAGGCCTATTTGTCTTTTTGTGGATTTTTCTTCAATAAGTAAACGTAGCTGTTTTGCTTCAAAAATATCTAAATGTGCATTTTCTAAATATTGTTTTAAAAGATATTTAGAAAATGGAGTTTGGGTATGACTTATTTCCCAAAAAGATTCGTTGTTCTCTATCGTGTATAGAAATTCTAAATCTTCTGGTTCTAATGCCCGTAGGTTGCTGTTTTCTCCTTTTAAATATTCCATTAAATTTGTATTTCTCCTTTAAAAACAAAGGTTGCAGATCCTTGCAAGTATACGTCTTTATAATGGCCGTTTTCTTCGGTAAATGAGACCTCTAAAGCACCACCTTCAACGGGCAAAGAAATTAAATTACTAGTTGTTTTTTTTGTTTTATGCATAGCAATGGCAACTGCTGTAACACCGGTTCCGCAAGCTAAAGTTTCATCTTCTACACCCTTTTCATAAGTTCTAACTCTAAAAGTACTATCGTTAATCTGTTCTACAAAATTCACATTACTTCCTGGAGCATCATAAGAAACTCTTATTTTTTTTCCTTTTTCATAAACGGGATAGTCATCCAAACTATCAACCATTTCCACATGATGTTGTGTTCCGGTATAAACAAAAACTGAATTTTCTTGAACTCGAATATCATCAACATCAATCATTTTTAAAGAAACAATATTATTTTTAATTTCAGCTAAATGAGGTCCATCAAAAGCAATAAAAGTTGTTTTATTCTTAATGATATTTAAATCCTTTGCAAAAGCAACTGCACATCTACCTCCGTTTCCGCAGAACGTTTGGCTGCCGTCAGCATTAAAATAAATCATTTTAAAATCTTGTTTGGTATCATTTTCAATTAAGATAACGCCATCTGCACCAATTCCAAAATGTCTATTACAAAGATTAGAAATTACTTCCACGTTTTCCTTTGGAAAAATTTCAGTTCTATTATCGATCATTATAAAATCGTTACCTGTTCCTTGATATTTATAAAAATTAAAATTCATAAAGCAAAGGTAAGTATTTAAAGAATAATTATAGGATGTTAAAAAGTGGTTAAAGTCCGTTAAAAAGAAGTTAAACAGATTTTTAAAAGATGTTAAAATTATATATTTGGATAATAAAAATCAGTAATTATGAAAAAAGCATTCAGTTTTTTAGCGATGGCAATTTTAGGAGGGGTAATAACATTAGGTGGTTACAAGCTATTGTTAGAAGAGCCTATGGTGTTAGAAAGAACAATTCAAATTCCTACTAATATTGTCCAAACAAGCTTTAGTTCTGCAATAAAAGATGCAAGTGCTGCAGAAATGACAACAGATTTTACTGTAGCTGCGGAAAACACAGTCCATGCAGTAGTTCATGTTAAAAATACGGCGGTGAAGACTCAGATAAACCCATGGGCAGAAAAGTATTATGGAAGGGGACAGGGTACCAAAAAATACGAGCAAGTAGGTACAGGAAGCGGGGTAATTATTTCTGCAGATGGCTATATTGTAACAAATAATCATGTAATTGATGGTGCGAGTGAACTAGAAATTACATTAAATAATAAGAAAAAGTATAAAGCTGTATTAGTAGGAAGCGATGCTGCTAACGATATTGCTTTATTAAAAATAGAAGCAAACACAAATTTCCCTTATGTTCCCTTTGCAAATTCAGATAATATTAAAATAGGAGAATGGGTTTTAGCCGTTGGAAACCCTTATAATTTAACTTCTACCGTAACTGCAGGAATTGTTTCTGCAAAAGGAAGAGATTTGGAAGGAAATAGAAATATAGAATCTTTTATACAAACAGATGCTGCTGTAAATCCGGGAAATAGTGGTGGCGCTTTAGTAAACGGAAGAGGTGAGTTAATAGGTATAAATACTGCTATTTCTTCTAAAACTGGTTCTTTTATTGGGTACTCTTTTGCCGTACCCTCTAATATTGCAAAAAAAATAATAGATGATATTTTAGAATTTGGCACAGTGCAGCAAGCAATTTTAGGAATTACAGTAGATTTGAGTTACAAAGAGCAAGGCGTAAAAGTAAGCAATGTATTAGAGCAGGGCGAAAACAGAGTAAAATCGGGTTTAAAAGAAGGCGATATCATTAAAAAAATAAATAATATAAAAATTTCTAAGTTCTCTGAATTGAAGGGTCAGTTAACAGCAAAAAGACCTAATGAAGTTGTAGATATAACGATAGAAAGAAATGGTGAATTATTAACCAAGAAAGTAAAATTATCTAAATTTATAGAAAGGCATGTTGCTGCTGTTTTTCAATGGGAATTAAAAAACATTTCTAAAGAAGAAATAAAAAAGTTAAATATTTCAAACGGTGTTCAGATTATTAGAACAGGTAAAGATAGCGAGGAAAATAATTTAAAAAACTATATTATTACTAAAGTAAATAACAAAAGGGTAACAGATGCCAAAGAAACCGCCCAATTATTAAATCAATTAGGTAAAAGGGGTTTTAGGATTGCTGTAGAAATGATAAATCTCAAAGGAGAGAAAGAGCTATACACATATAGATAGTTAGTAAAACAATTTTATAAAAATCTGTATTTTAAATTCAGATTTTTTTATTTTAAAACTTTTTACGCAATCGATTTCGTATTTTTAAATAATTGGTATATTTTTGCCGGAAATTTAATTCTAGGAACACCACTATGTCAACAAAAGTAAATTACAACGAAGAAGTTTTATCGCAAGCGCAAACAAGAAGAGCAACTGTAGAATTCATTAATATTGTAAACGATTTATGGTATGATAAATCTATTGAGTTAGTGCTTTTTAGAAATCCTTTAGTGGATAAAAGAGCTAGTGAGATATTAAACTTAATAGAATATGCAAGAGAATTTATAAGTAAGCCAATCTCTATTTTTGATGCATTAGATATTGCAAAAGCAATTACACAAATAGACTTGCCATCTTCTAAGTTAGATATTGGTAAATTAGCCTATGAGTGTTATTTAAGTTCAACAAATTGCGAAGACAAAGTAGCCTTTGTAAATAATAAATTAAAAGGTGCAACAATAGCAAAAGATATTAAACCTAAAGATGTTGTATTGTATGGTTTCGGTAGAATAGGCCGTTTATTGGCAAGAGAGCTAATGACTAAAATGGGTAAAGGTTCTCAATTAAGATTAAGAGCAATTGTTACCCGTGGAGAAATAAATGAACAAGTTTTAGAAAAAAGAGCATCTTTATTAAGCATAGATTCTGTGCACGGAGATTTTCTAGGAACTGTTCAGGTAGATATAGAAAACAAGGCATTAATTATTAACGGAACTACCGTTTATATGATTTCTGCAAGCAAACCGGAAGATATTGATTATACAATATACGGTATTAAGGATGCTTTAATTATAGACAATACAGGTGCATTTAGAGATCAAGAAGAATTAAGTAGACACTTAAAATCAAAAGGAGCAAATAAAGTTTTAATTACAGCTCCAGCAAAAGGAGTTCCCAATATTGTGCACGGTGTAAATCATAAACAACACAATCCAGATAATGTAACTATTTTCTCTGCAGCATCTTGTACAACGAATGCAATTACGCCAATTTTAAAAGTTTTAGAAGATAATTATGGAATTAAAAAAGGACATTTAGAAACCATTCATGCATACACAAATGATCAGAATTTAGTGGACAATATGCATAGTAAATATAGGAGAGGAAGGTCTGCAGCTTTAAATATGGTAATTACAGAAACTGGTGCAGGAGCCGCTGTTTCAAAAGCAATACCTGCACTAGAGGGTAAGTTAACTTCTAACGCAATTAGAGTGCCCGTACCCAATGGTTCTTTAGCTATTTTAAATTTACAATTGCATACAAAAGTTACCACAGAGCGCGTGAATTCTTTAATTAAAAAATATGCTTTAGAAGGTGAGTTGGTAGAGCAAATTAAGTACTCGCTGGACAATGAGCTTGTATCTTCAGATATTATAGGTGTAACTGCACCTTCAATTTTTGACAGTAAGGCAACTATTACAGATAATGAGAGTATTGTTATTTATGTTTGGTATGATAATGAATATGGGTATTCTCATCAAGTAATTCGTTTGGCAAAACATATTGCAAAAGTTAGACGATATACGTATTATTAGTAGAATGCTATTTTAAAATATTTTAAACCCGAAACAATTTTTGTTCCGGGTTTTATTTTTTATTAGAGTTTGTCTTTTGCTTCTCTCAATCGTTCTTTTGTTAAAATCAAAAGCTACTCCCGAAGTCTCGAAAAAGGTTAAAATTGGTTCTTGATTATTTTTTTTAAACGAATGTTTCTTTATCTAAAAAATATAAATTTTCGTTAATTTAGCAATTAAAATAAAAGAGAATACATGAAAACGAAATTAATTATTATAACAATATTATTTGCAGTCATTTCTATAAACTCTCAAGAAAAATTACCTTATCGAGAAATTCCGGTGATGCCAGAAAGCTATACAGCACAAAATACTGTGGCAAGAATGATTGATGGTTTGGCATTTAGATATTATTGGTCTACAGATAAATTACGATCAGTAGATTTAGCATATCAACCAAAGGGTGAAGGTAGAACTTGCCAACAAACGGTAAATCATTTATACGATTTATCTAATATGATGTTGCTTTTAACAAAAACCGAATTCAAACAAGCGCTAGAAAAAGATAAAATGACGTTTTTAACAATGAGAAAGCAAACCCTTTTGAACTTGCAAGCACTTAGTAATAGAATAAAAACGAGTGAAAACCTATTAGAATTTACAGTGATAAAAGAGGGAAAGGCTAGTATTCCTTTTTTTAATATAATAAATGGGCCAATTGCAGATGCTATTTGGCATACGGGTCAAGTAGCAAGTTTTAGAAGATCTTCAGGCAACCCTATTAGCTCTAAAATAAATCATTTTAAAGGAACGGTAAAGGAGTAAAATATATTTACTGTTTCATTAATTTTAACGAAAATGGTTTAAAATTTTCTATAATTCAATAATTAGAAGTTTGATTAACCGTATAAATTTTATGTATTTTTACAGCGTATTTCATTTTTTAATTAGGATATAAATTACATTTTTTCAACCTTAAAAACAAGGTTTTTTAGAGATAAATTATGACGGTAGCGGAAAAAATAAAGGAACTTCGAGAGCAGTTAAATAATCATAATTATAACTATTATGTATTAGATAATGCAACAATTTCAGATTTTGATTTTGATAGCACTTTAAAAGAATTAGAACAGTTAGAAAAGGAGAACCCTATTTATTTTAATTCAAACTCACCAACCCAAAGAGTAGGAGGAACGGTTACAAAGAATTTTAATACTATTGTTCATAAAAACAGGATGTATTCTTTAGATAATTCATATTCAAAAGAAGATTTGTTCGATTGGGAAAAAAGAGTTCAAAAGATTTTAGGTACTTCAGAATTAGAATTTACTTGTGAGTTAAAATTCGATGGAGCTTCTATCAATTTAACTTATGAAAATGGTCAGTTTATAAAAGCAGTAACTCGTGGAGATGGTTTTCAAGGAGATGAAGTAACAAATAATATAAAAACAATTCGTTCAATTCCATTATCAATAAAAGAAGAGTTTATTTCTAACTTCGAAATGCGTGGAGAAATTGTCTTACCAATAGATGGTTTCATTAAAATGAATGAAGAACGAATTTTAAACGGAGAAGAAGTATATAGGAACCCTAGGAATACTGCAAGTGGAAGTTTAAAGTTACAAGACAGCGGAGAAGTTGCAAAAAGACCTTTAGATTGTTTGCTGTATCAAGTAGTTACAGAAAAAAGGAAATATAAAACACATTTTGAGAGTCTAGAAAATGCTAGAAAAGTAGGGTTTAAGGTTCCAAAAACCATAACGTTGGCAAAATCAATAGATGCTGTTTTCGATTTTGTAAATTATTGGGATGCTAAACGTCATGATTTACCATATGAAACAGACGGAATTGTAATAAAGGTTAATAATTTACAACAACAAGAAGAGTTAGGATATACTGCGAAAGCACCAAGATGGGCAATTGCGTACAAATTTAAAGCAGCACAAGTTTCAACTATATTAAATGAAATTACATATCAAGTTGGCAGAACTGGTGCAATTACACCAGTTGCAAATCTAGATCCTGTTCAATTGGCAGGAACAACTGTAAAACGTGCTTCTCTGCACAATGCAGATCAAATTGAAAGATTAGATATCAGAGAAAAAGATACTGTATTTGTAGAAAAAGGAGGGGAAATTATTCCAAAAATTATTGCAGTAGATCATACAAAACGTCCAGAAATCTCAGTACCAACAATGTACGCAACTAACTGTCCAGAATGTGATACAGTATTGGTGAGAACAGAGGGAGATGCAAAACACTATTGCCCAAATGAATTTGGTTGTGCACCGCAAATAACAGGTAGAATTCAACATTACATTTCTAGAAAAGCCATGGATATTGATGGGCTCGGAGGAGAAACAGTAGATTTATTACGTAAAGAAGGTTTAATTCAAAATTATGCAGACTTATACGATTTAAACGTTGCCCAGATAATTCCTTTAGAAAGAATGGCAGAAAAATCTGCTCAAAACATGATCTCTGGAATTGAAAAATCAAAAGAAATTCCGTTTGAAAAAGTATTATTTGCTCTTGGAATTCGTTTTGTTGGTGAAACAGTTGCAAAGAAGTTAGCAAAACATTTTAAATCGATAGACCATTTAATGACTGCTACTTTTGAAGAATTAATTAAAGCCGATGAAATAGGAGATAGAATTGCGCAGAGTATTCTCGATTTTTCGTCAGATTTAGGAAACATTCAATTAATAAATCGTTTAAAATCTTACGGATTGCAATTAGAAGTTTCTGCAACCGTCTTAGAAAATCAAACAGAGATATTACAAGGTCAAATCTTTGTGGTTTCAGGTGTTTTTTATCAAATGTCAAGAAACGAGCTTAAAAAAGCAATAGAAGACAACGGAGGTAAGGTAAGTTCATCTATCTCTAAGAAAACAAATTTTATAGTTGCTGGCGATAATATGGGGCCTAGCAAACTAACAAAAGCTCAAGACTTAGGAATTTCAATAATTTCAGAACAAGATTTTATATATAAAATCTCTTAAAATGAATACTGTAGTCTTTGTGTAGTAAAATAATCAAAAATTGAAAAAACTTTTATACATATATATCATCTTACTTTCATTCCTTACTTTTTCCCAAAAGAAAGATGTAGATTCACTTCCTCAAAATACAGATGAATACATATTGGTGAAACCTGGAGATTCAGTAGTTATTCAATTAAATGAGATTACACTATTACCAAAACCTAAATTCAATTCTAAAAAAGACATTCGTTATTATTTATGGTCTGTCTCTTATACACATCTGACGCTGCCGACGACTCCTTACGT
>CAJXTJ010000043.1 GCA_913061165.1 uncultured Polaribacter sp. | reverse complement strand
CGAGATGTAGAGAGGTCTCGTGGGCTCGGAGATGTGTATAAGAGACAGACTTAGGTATTTCTCACGAAGAACTATTCTTAAAACAGCATAAATTATTGTCTAAAAAGGTGCTTGAAAATACGGCGATAGAAATTAAATTTAAAGAAAAAATTAAATATTTAGAAAGTCAATTTTCTGAACTAAAAGAGGTGGCTAAACAAACAGATATTTCTTTTATGAACGCTGTAAATGCGCAAGAAAGAAAACAAGTAAAGGGATTAGAAAATCTTCAAAAGAGATTAATAGTTGCAGAAAAAAGGAGACAAAAAGATTTGGTTGAAAGAATTGCGGCACTTCAAAATGAACTCTTACCAAACCAAAGCTTAGAAGAAAGGCAGCGTAACTTTTCTGAGTATTATTTAGCATTCGGCGATAACTTTATAAAAGCATTAAAAGAATCTTTAAAACCTTTAGATTTAGCTTTTACTGTTTTAGAATTGTAGTATCTATTCTTTAAGTACGCTAAATTCATCATAATTAGGAAGTAGTACTACATAATATATTCTTTATGTAGCATTGCGAGCAAGAATGAGGTGGCAATCTAAAAATAAACAGTAATTTTACCGTCAAATACTGTTTCCTGAATTACAGGTTTTGCAACGATACATTATATCATGAAAGAAAAGAACTTACACCCCAAAAATAAATTCAATAAAGGATACGATTTTGATGCTTTAATCAAGATAAATCCAAAGCTAAAACCTTTTGTTGCCAAGAGTCAATTTGATGTAATAACTATCGATTTTTCTAATCCGGAGGCAGTAAAAGAATTGAACAAGGCTTTGTTATTCTCTTATGATAAAATTTCGATTTGGGATTTTCCTAAACAAAATTTATGTCCGCCAATACCTGGTAGGTTAGATTATATTCATTATTTGAATGATTTAATTTCTTCGGAAGAGAAAATAACTGTTTTAGACATTGGAACAGGCGCAACCTGTATTTACCCGCTATTAGGAGTTGCAGAGTATAACTGGAATTTTGTTGCATCCGATATCGATTTTGAATCTTTAGATACTGCGCAAGATATTATTGATGATAATAAATTAAGAGAACAAATAGAATTACGTCAGCAATCTGATGAAAATAACATCTTAAAAGGAATTTTAAAAGACGGAGACTCTTTTTCTGCGGTAATGTGTAATCCGCCATTTTTTAAATCGGCAGAAGAGGCACAAGGTGCAAACAAGCGTAAAAATAAAAACTTAGGAAATAATACGATAAGAAACTTCTCTGGTAACAACAACGAATTATGGTATGTTGGAGGAGAAAAAGCATTTTTGCACAATTATTTATACGAAAGCTCTTTATATAAAACGCAGAGTACTTGGTTTACAAGTTTAGTTTCTAAGAAAGAAAATATAAAAAGTTTAGAAAAATCATCAGCAAAGTTAGGGGCTGTTGAGTTTAAAGTAATTCCTATGAGTCAAGGAAACAAAGTAACTAGAATTGCTTGTTGGAGATTTTAGTATTATTCTCCTTACAAGGAAGCTTTGCGAAATAATCGTTTAACTGCTTCTTTAGATTCATAAAAAAACCGAAGCAATTTGCTTCGGTTTTTTTATGAATCTATTAATTTGTATGAAAATCATTAAAGCTTCTCTAGAGACAACGATCTTATAAATGAATTACTTCATCATAAGCATCTGCAACGGCCTCCATAACCGCTTCACTCATTGTTGGGTGTGGATGAATTGTTTTTAAAACTTCATGCCCTGTAGTTTCTAATTTACGTCCTAAAACTGCTTCTGCAATCATGTCTGTAACACCAGCACCTATCATGTGACAACCTAACCATTCTCCATATTTAGCATCAAAAATTACTTTTACAAAACCATCTTTTGTACCAGCTGCGGTAGCTTTACCAGATGCAGAAAAAGGAAATTTACCAACTTTTAATTCGTAACCAGCTTCTCTAGCTTTTGCTTCTGTCATTCCAACAGATGCAATTTCTGGAGTTGCATAGGTACAACCAGGTACGTTTCCATAATCAATTGGTTCTGTATGCAAACCAGCTAATTTTTCTACACATGTAATTCCTTCTGCAGAAGCAACGTGTGCCAAAGCTTGTCCAGGAACAATGTCTCCAATGGCATAATACCCAGGAATGTTTGTTTGGTAAAAATCATTCACTAAAATTTTATCTCTGTCAACTATAATTCCAACATCTTCTAAACCAATATTTTCGATATTTGACTTGATTCCGACAGCCGATAATAAGATATCTGCTTCTAATTTTATTTCTCCTTTTTTAGTTTTTACAGTTGCAACAACACCCTCACCAGAAGTATCAACAGACTCAACTGAAGAATTTGTCATTATTTTAATTCCTGCTTTTTTGAAAGAGCGCTCAAATTGTTTTGAGATATCAATATCTTCTACAGGAACCACATTTGGCATATATTCCACAATGGTTACCTCTGTTCCCATTGTGTTGTAGAAATGTGCAAACTCAACACCAATAGCTCCAGAACCGACAACAATCATAGATTTTGGTTGGTTTGGCAACGTCATTGCTTTTCGATATTCAATTACTTTCACACCATCTTGTGGTAAGTTTGGTAATTCTCTAGAACGAGAACCCGTTGCAATAATAATGTTATCGGCACTGTATTCAGTTACGGTCCCGTCTTCAGCAGTAACGTCTACTTTTTTACCATTTTTTATTTTTCCAAAACCATCAATAATATCGATTTTGTTTTTCTTCATTAAAAAAGAAACACCTTTACTCATTCCGTCTGCAATACCACGGCTTCTTTTAATTACTGCGTCAAAATCTTTATCAATTGCCTCAGCTTTTAAACCATATTCATCTACATGTTTTAAATAATCATACACTTGTGCAGATTTTAATAAGGCTTTTGTTGGTATACAACCCCAATTTAAGCATATTCCGCCTAAAGATTCCTTTTCTACGATGGCAACTTTAAAGCCTAATTGAGAAGCTCTAATTCCTGTAACATAGCCTCCAGGTCCACTTCCAATAATAATGATGTCGTATTTCATAATTGTAATTATTTATCTTTTATTTTTTTTATCTTTTCAAGCGCAGATATTTAACGATTGTAAATCTACTCACTTTTGTTCTTATTACCAACTGCGTACTGCAATTAATTACCGTTTTTACATTCTCTCAGGAACGCGAATTCCTAGCAAAGAAAACGCAGATTTAATGGTATTGGCAACTTTTTTTGCCAACTGCACTCTAAATATTTTTTTATCTTGATTTTCTTCACCTAAAATAGAAACATTTTGATAAAAAGAATTGAACTCTTTCACCAAGTCATAGGTATAATTTGCAATTAAAGCAGGTGAATAATTTGATGCTGCTTGCTGAATGGTGTCAGGATACAATTCTAATTGTTTTAATAATTCTTTTTCCTTTTCATGCAACTCAATAGTTACTACTTTTGAATAATCAAAAGTTGCTTTTTTAATAATAGATTGAATTCTAGCATATGTATATTGAATAAAAGGCCCTGTGTTTCCTTGAAAATCTACCGATGACTTTGGATCAAACAAAATTCTTTTCTTAGGATCTACTTTTAAAATAAAATATTTTAAGGCACCCAAACCAATTGTTTCGTAAAGCTCATTTTTTTCTTCTTCGGAATATCCTTCTAATTTCCCTAATTCTTCTGAGATAGTTCTCGCAGTAGCAGTCATTTCTAGCATTAACTCATCTGCATCTACAACTGTTCCTTCTCTAGATTTCATTTTTCCAGAAGGTAAATCTACCATTCCGTAACTTAAATGGTGTAATTGTTGAGACCAATCAAAACCTAATTTTTTCAATATTAAAAATAAGACTTGAAAATGATAATCTTGTTCATTACCAACGGTATATACCATTCCGCCAACATCAGGAAAATCTTTTACACGTTGTATGGCAGTACCAATATCTTGCGTCATATAAACGGCTGTACCGTCTGAACGCAACACAATTTTCTCATCTAAGCCATCTTCAGTTAAATCGCACCAAACAGAACCATCTTCTTTTTTAATGAAAACACCTTTTTCTATTCCTTGTGCAACCACATCTTTTCCTAATAAATAGGTGTTACTTTCATAATATAGCGTGTCAAAATTAACCCCCATATTTTTATAAGTAACCTCAAAGCCATTATAAACCCAGGAGTTCATAGTTTTCCAAAGTGAAACAACTTGTGCATCTCCAGCTTCCCATTTTAATAACATTTGTTGCGCTGCTATTAAAAGAGGTGCTTGTTTTTTTGCTTCTTCTTCCGTTTTTCCTTTAGCAATTAACTGCGCTATTTCTTTTTTATATTCTTGGTCGAATTTCACATAATAGTTACCAACCAATTTATCACCTTTTCTTAACTCAGTATTTAGGGTAGTTTTTGGAGTTTCTTTTTGTCCATCACTTCCATTGGGGGCGTATTTCTCCCAAGCCAACATCGATTTGCAGATATGAATACCTCTATCGTTTATAATTTGTGTTTTGTATACGTTCTTACCAGAAGCTTTTATAATTTCTGCAACAGAGTAGCCCAATAAGTTATTACGAACATGCCCTAAATGTAAAGGTTTGTTGGTGTTTGGAGAAGAATATTCTACCATTACTGCCTTCTCATCTGTCCTTGGTTTAATAAAACCAAAATCTGCATTTGCATATGCTTCATTAAAGAAGTTTGTATAAACAGAATCTTCAATAACTAAGTTTAAAAAACCTTTTACAACATTGTAATTTGTAATTTCCTTTACGTTGGCTACTAAGTATTTTCCTAAGTCTTCACCAATTTGAACAGGGTTGCCTTTTTTGTAGCGCAACATAGGAAAAACAACAACGGTAATATCTCCTTCAAATTCTTTTCTTGTTGCTTGAAATTCTACAGATGGAATTTCGACAGTATATAAAGCTAAAAAACCTTCTTTTACTTTGGTTTCTATAGTGTTTTGAATATTCATTTACTTAAATAAATTGAATTACAAAATTAAGAATTTTATTTGTTTTTCAGATTGATTTTTCCGGAAGAATAATTGTAATTTTGTGGAATGGAAAAATTTCTTAAAGAACTCCCCAAATTAGCAGAAGAAGCAAAAAAAGAAAGTCAGAAATACTTTGCGAGACTTAAGAAGCGTACTCCAAAAAGATTGGATTATTTAATGCAAGAATTGCATGATGAGGAGTTTAAGAAAACAGACTGTTTAACTTGTGGTAATTGCTGTAAGACTACAAGTCCTATTTTTACAAACATAGATATAGACCGTATTTCGAAGTATTTAAAAGTGAAGGGTGCATTTTTTGTTGAGAAGTATTTAGAGAGAGATGAAGATGATTTTTTGGTTTTAAAAACGGCACCTTGTTCGTTTTTTGACGAATCTGATAACTCTTGTTTTATATATAATGTAAGGCCAAAAGCGTGCGCAGAATACCCACATACAAATCGTAAAAAATTTATTGGTATTACAGATTTAACAATAGATAATACCACAGTTTGTCCTGCGGCCTATAATATAGTAGAGAATTTAAAGAAACGCTTGCCCTTAGAAGGGAACAAAAAGGTAAAGCATTCTTAATATAATTTAGGGTCTTAAGACTCGTGATGTTTTAAAAATAAAATCATTTAAACTAGCACTATATTTTGTGTTAATTCGAATGATTTTTTAGTATTTTAGACAAAATTATGTATTCATGGAGACTATTTTTAACTATTTTGAGACGATCTCTTCTTCTCACAGAAGTATTATTTTAGTTGGTGGTATTGCTTTTTTTTGGATTTTAGAAGGTGCCATTCCATTGTTTAAATTCGATTATAAAAAATGGAAACATGCGCTTCCTAATTTGTTTTTCACTTTTACAACCATCATTATTAATTTTACATTGGCTTTTTTGTTGCTAAAAACAGCAGATTGGGTTTCTATAAATAATTTTGGGTTTATAAATTGGTTACCAGAAATGCCACTTTGGTTATATACCGTTTTAGGAATTGTTTTGTTAGATTTTTTTGGTGCTTATTTAGTTCATTTTACAGAACATAAAATTAAACCACTTTGGATGGTTCATTTGGTGCATCATTCAGATCATAAAGTAGATACAACTTCTGCAAATAGGCATCATCCCATAGAAAGTGTTATTCGTTTTGCATTTACTTTGTTGGGCGTTTTTATAGTAGGTACTCCAATTGCAATTGTATTTATGTATCAATCGGTGTCTTTAATATTTACACAGTTTACACATGCAAATATTAAAATGTCTGTAAAAGTAGATAAGCTTTTGAGTTACTTTATTGTTTCTCCAGATATGCATAAAGTGCATCATCATAACATGTTACCTTATACAGATTCTAATTACGGTAATATTTTTTCTATTTGGGATCGACTTTTTGGAACCTATCTAGAGTTAGATAGAGAAAAAATTGTGTACGGAGTAGATACG
This sequence comes from uncultured Polaribacter sp., assembly GCA_913061165.1. Classification (GTDB taxonomy): domain Bacteria; phylum Bacteroidota; class Bacteroidia; order Flavobacteriales; family Flavobacteriaceae; genus Polaribacter. The sequence goes on along the minus strand of CAJXTJ010000043.1, from coordinate 8,784 downwards.
TTTCCTGATGAAGTAAAAAATTCTTCTCTAATAGCATTATTAAAACAACCTTTTCAAGGATATCGAAAACCAACCAATGCAGAAGAAGTTTAGTTCTAGAGAATAAATGCCCTTATATTTTTGATAGCTAATTATAAAGTAGATATTTTTTTCTAATTTTTTTAAAAGAGATGATATCTTGTACCCAAGTTTTTCTAATTTCTTTTTCTGACAAACCCTGTTCAATTTGTTCTTGTAGTTTTTCTGTACCTGCTAATTTAGTAAAGAAAGTATTAAAGAATTCTTTAGAAGTATTTTGTTGATATGCTCTTAATAGATAAGATAAGTCTAACTTATTAAGATTTTTTGCAGTTCTTAAATCTTCACCAAAACAACGCTGTTTTTTATACTTTGGGTATTTTGAGCCTTCATTAGCTTGTGGTGCAAAAGTAAAACTACTTTTTGTTATATAAGGAGATCCATAAATTTGAAATTGCATTTCGGTTCCTCTTCCTGCAGAAACATTAGTTCCTTCAAAAAAACAAAGGCTAGGGTAAAGGTTTATGCTTTTATCATTAGGTAAATTCGGAGAAGGTTTAATAGGTAAACTATATTTGGTTTGATGGTTGTAGTTTTTTAACGGAATCACTTTTAAATCACATTGAATTCCGTTTTTCAACCATTTTTCACCATTAATCATTTGTCCGTATTCGCCAATGGTCATTCCATATACCACAGGTACTGTATGCATGCCAACAAAAGAGGTGTGTTTTGCTTCTAAAACAGGACCGTCTATATAATGGCTATTCGGATTTGGTCTGTCAAGAATTATTACTGGAATGCTAGCTTCAGCACAAGCCTCCATTACATAATGTAAAGAAGAAATATAAGTATAAAAACGGGCACCAACATCTTGAATATCAAAAACCACAATATCAATTCCTTTTAATTGCGTTGTAGAAGGTTTTTTGTTTTTTCCGTACAAAGAAATAATTTGCAAGCCTGTTTTAGTGTCAAAACCATCTTTTACCACTTCACCGGCATCTGCTTTTCCTCTAAAACCATGTTCTGGAGCAAATACTTTTTTAACTTCTATTCCCAGCGTCAAAAGAGAATCTACAAGATGTCTTGCTTCTTGTTTCTTTTTATATAGTTCTTTAAAAATAACTGAAGTTTGGTTCGCAACCACGGCAATATTCTTTCCTTTTAATAAATTTACATATAAACCAATGCGAGCTGCAGCTGTTTCAACTTTTAAATCAGAACTTTGCGCATAAGAAATCAGCTGAAAATTCAGTAAAAGAAATAAGAATAAATATGTACTTTTGAAAGGTTTAAAAGATATCATCAATTTGAATTACGAGTTATTTATTGCAAAACGTATTATTGCTGGTAAAAAGTATAAAAATAGCATTTCATCGCCAATAATAAAAATTGCAATTACCGCAATTGCGCTAGGAATTATTATTATGCTTATTGCTGTGGCAACTGCATCTGGTTTACAGACTAAAATTCGCGATAAAATGGCGGGTTTTAAAGGGCATGTCCAAATTGTAAATTACGACAATAATAATTCTGATGTTTCTACCACACCCATAAATATTGAGCAAGATTTTTATCCTAAATTTGAAAATATAGAAGGTATAAAAAATGTGCAAATATTTGCTTCTAAGGGCGGAATTATAAGAACGAACACTGATTTTGAAGGCATTGTATTTAAAGGAGTATCTAGCGATTATGATTGGTCTTTATTTAAAGAGTATTTAATAGCGGGTGCCGTTCCAAATTTTGATCAGTCAAGAACTAAAGAGGTTTTATTGTCTCAAACAATTATGAATCGATTGCAATTAAAATTAAATGATACAATTGCAGCTACGTTTTTAAAAACCACTTCAAGTAAATTACCATCTAATAGAAAGTATAGTATTTGCGGAATTTATAACTCTGGTTTTGCCCCGTTTGATAAAAACATGATGATTGGCGATATTAGAGAAGTACAGCGATTAAATAAATGGACAGAGAACCAAGTAGGTGGTTTTGAAGTGCTCTTGAATAATTTTGACGATATCGAAGAAAAAAGTGAACAAATTTATAGAGATATTAGTGGTACTTTAAATGCAAATTCAATTACAAACTTATATCCAACAGTATTTGAATGGATTAAATTATTTGACAACAATGTTTGGTTTATTATTGGTATTATGATTTTAATTGCAGGTATTAATATGATCACTGCTTTATTAGTTTTAATTTTAGAACGTGTTCAGATGATTGGTATTTTAAAAGCCCTAGGAAGTCATAATGCTAGCATTCGTAAAATATTTTTATACAATGCCTCTTTCCTTATTTTAAAAGGACTTTTCTGGGGAAATATTATCGGTTTATCGATAATTGGTGTTCAATATTTTTTTAAGGTAATTACTTTAAATCCAGAAACGTATTATGTAGCTGTTATGCCAGTTCATCTTTCTATAGGTGTCATTTTAGCTTTAAATATAGGTACACTAGTTTTGTGTTTTTTAATGTTGATCATTCCTTCATATATTATCACTAAAATAAATCCATCTAAATCTATAAAGTTCGCTTAAAAAATTATTCTACGTCTTTGAACCATGTAAAATGCCGCTTTATAATATTTTCTTTATTCTCCTCGAGATGTTTTTTAAAAGATTTTGCTACCAAAGAAAGGTTTTTAGACTTTAACCAAATTAAGTTCCAATTTGTTTCTAACGGAAAATCTATCATCTCAATAATTTGTAGGTCTCCGTTTTGTAATTCATTTTTTATACCAATAATTGGCATGATAGAAATACCTAAACCAGCAATAATTGCTTGTTTCACAGCTTCGTTAGAAGTAAGTTCCATTTCTTTTTCAATTGCTATTTTATGTTTTACCAAATACTGTTCCATAGCTAAGCGGGTTGCAGAGCCAGGTTCTCTAAAAATGAATAAAGATTTATTTAAATCTTTTAAAAGAACCTTTTTTTTAGAAGGATTAAAATTTCTATTAGCAACAAAATAAAGTTTATTTTTCATTAACTCTATGCGCTCTATGTTTAGTTTTTTAGGAATTGTTGAGACCATAGCAAAGTCACATTCGTTATTTTCTAAACTTCTTAGTACCGCCATTTTATTAGTTACATCCATTGTTAAAGATACCATCTCATTTTTTTTAATAAAGTCTGATAAGAAATAGGGCATGGTATATTTTGCAGTAGATACAAGACTTATATTTAGTTTACCTGCTATTTTTCCCTCAAAAATAGCCGATTTAAATTTGATGTTTTCTACTTGCTCTAAAATTTTAAATGCAGTTTCAGAAATTTCTTCTCCAAACTCTGTGATGTACAACTTTCTGCCGACGATCTCAAATAGCGGTAAATTAAATTGTGCTTGAAAATTTTTTAATTGGATGGATACTGCAGGCTGGGTTAAAAAGAGATGCTCTGAGGCTTTTGTAACACTTTGAAGTTCAGCAATTGTTCTAAAAATTTCTAATTGGTGTAATGTATAGTTCATTAAATATTTTTATGTAATTAATTATAAATATAAATAAAAATTTATGAATAAAAGGAGCTTTCTTTGCATAATATGTAAGCAGGACAGGAATAAGAAAGGTGTAGCATTTTTGCTAAAAACTAATTAATACACAAACTATGGATAAAATAACTTTAGAAAGATTAAAAGAAGATAATGAAACGCTGTTACATCAATTGAAATTAATTGAAGGCAAATTTTCGAAAAGAGAGGCTTTAAATATCTTAAATAGTGTAGTAGATGTTAAAATAAATTTTCATAAACTACAAAGATTATCAAGAATAGAGGGGAATGTTCAAGACATTTGTCTATTTGATAACTCTAGAATAACAGAATTAATAAGTGCTAAATCTAATGCTAAAGAATTTTTGAATTCATTAGAACTAGAAGGACGTGCGCTTAAAATTACCAGTACTATACATATTTCTATAGAAGACTAATTGTTTGATTTATTTTTATAGATAGGAAAGTCTGAGTATTAGATTTTCCTATTTTTTTGTTTAGAAACTATAATTACACTTAAAGCATATTATGTGATAGTTTAGGTCTATAAAATTTTGATGAAATACTATTTTTTAAATTGGTGAGAAAAATATAGAATGAAAAGCGAGACCTTTAGGGAGCGCCCATAAAATTATTTACCTTTGTTGTAGAATTTATAGCAATGAAATACGCAGAAAATATATTAGAAACTATTGGGAACACTCCTTTGGTTAAATTGAATGTTTTAACAAAAGAATTGCCATGTTTGGTGCTTTCTAAATACGAGACATTTAATCCAGGGAACTCGGTAAAAGATAGAATGGCTTTGCAGATGATAAAAGATGCTGAAGCAGACGGGCGTTTAAAACCTGGAGGCACCATTATAGAAGGAACTTCTGGTAATACAGGCATGGGTTTAGCTTTGGCTGCGGTTATAAAAGGATACAAATGTATTTTTGTCATGGCAGACAAACAATCTAAAGAAAAGATAGATATTTTAAGAGCAGTTGGCGCAGAAGTTGTGGTTTGTCCTACAGATGTAGAGCCAGATGATCCACGTTCTTACTACTCAGTCTCTAAGCGTTTAGGAGAAGAAACACCTAATTCTTGGTATGTAAACCAATATGATAACCCAAGTAATTGTAAAGCACATTTTTTAAGTACAGGTCCAGAAATTTGGGAACAAACAGCAGGGAAAATAACTCATTTTGTTGTTGGAGTAGGAACTGGAGGAACTATTTCTGGTGTAGGAAGTTATTTAAAAATGAAAGCTAGAGAAGCGGGCACCACTGTTAAGATTTGGGGAATTGATACATATGGCTCAGTTTTCAAAAAATACCACGAAACAGGTGTTTTTGATGAAAAAGAAATTTACCCATACATAACAGAAGGTATTGGAGAAGATATTTTACCATTAAACGTAAATTTTGGAGTTATAGATGGTTTTACTAAAGTAACCGATAAGGATGCTGCAGTTTATACTCAGCGCTTGGCAAAAGAAGAAGGGATGTTTTTAGGGAATTCTGCCGGTGCCGCCATAAAAGGATTGTTGCAGTTGAAAGAGCATTTTACAAAAGACGATGTGGTGGTAGTTTTATTTCACGATCATGGGAGTAGGTATGTTGGTAAAATGTTTAATGATGAATGGATGAAAGCACAAGGTTTTTTTAACTAACTAATTCTAACAATGAAAAGAGGTTTACTAGGTCTCTACATCAAATACATCAAGCACTGTGCCAAACTTAATTATTGTATACAAAGTATTTATTTTAGTTAATTTTTATACTATAAAGAATAAAAACGATGCTCTTTAGAACATCGTTTTTACTTTAGTAGTGCATATTTATTAAAAAGTATACTACTTTGCGTGTTTATGCGCTTTATAAGAAGATCTTACTAATGGTCCGCTCTCAACATACATAAAGCCCATTTCTAAGCCTAAGGTTTCATATTTTTTAAACTGTTCTGGTGTTACAAATTCCTTTAAAGGTAAATGTTTCTTAGAGGGTTGTAAATATTGCCCAATTGTAATGATATCGCAATTTACTTCACGTAAATCTTTCATTGTTTGTAGTACTTCTTCTTCTGTCTCTCCTAAACCTAGCATTAAACCAGTTTTAGTTCTCATTCCATTTTCTTTTAAGTATTTTAAAACCCCTAAACTTCTATCGTATTTTGCTTGAATTCTAACCTCTCGCGTTAATCTTCTTACAGTTTCCATATTGTGAGAAACAACTTCTGGATGCACAGCTATTACGCGATCAATCTGTTTTGTGTTTCCTTGAAAATCTGGAATTAAAGTCTCTAAAGTTGTCGTTGGGTTTGCTCTTCGAATTGCATCTACAGTTTCTGCCCAAATAATAGAGCCACCATCTTTTAAATCATCCCTATCGACAGAAGTAATTACAGCATGCTTAATGCTCATCAGTTTTATAGAACGTGCTACTTTTTCTGGTTCATCCCATTCAACCGTTTCTGGTCTTCCTGTTTTTACACCACAAAAACCACAAGAACGTGTACAAATGTTACCAAGAATCATAAATGTTGCAGTTCCTTCACCCCAACATTCGCCCATATTAGGACAACTACCACTTGCGCAAATAGTGTTTAATTTATATTTATCTACTAAACCTCTAAGTTCTGTATATTTTTTACCAACAGGTAATTTTACACGCAACCATTTTGGTTTTTTAGGTCTTTCTGGAAGTACTAAAGTTTCTATTGCCATTGTTCACTAAATTAAAGTGCAAAGATACAAAGGAAAGATTTAAATACTTGTTAAAAACCAAACACTAAATCCAATTAAAAAAAGAATACCAATAACGCTTAAGATTTTTAAATATATTCCTGGTTTGTGTTCTTTGGGTGTGTGTTTTCCAGTAATTAATTTAAAGTTTAAAATAGCATAAAAAGGTGCCGTTAAGAAAGATAAAATTGTAGCAGTCTTAACTAACAAGCCCATATTATCCATGAAATATTTTAAAATTAAAATAGTACCTATAAATAAAAAAAGAATCCAAAACCAATAGCCATATTTTAATTTTTTATTAAAAAGTAGTTTTGTAGATCTATTCATGGCTCTAGGAGACGCATCTAAAGTAGTAATAGTAGTGCTAAACATGGTTGTAAAAGCAGCTATTGCTATAAAAATATAAGAATATTGCCCTAGGTTTTTTGTGTATAGTTTTATTAGTTGGGTTGCAAAAACCCCACCTTTGTCAGAAAAAGTTTCTCCAGATTTATACATCACTAAGGCACCTAAAAGAACAAAGCAAATACCTAAAAACAATGTACCTATGTACCCTATGTTAAAATCGAAAATAGCTTCTTTCCTTTTTGTTTTTATAATAGCCGTTTTATCTTTTTCCACGGACCAAATAGAATGCCAAATAGAAATATCTAATGGAGCTGGCATCCAACCTAGAAATGCAATTAAAAAAGTAAGTTCTACAGTGCCTGAAGGTATAATCTGGGTAACATCAAAAGCATCTTTGGTACTAAATAATGCAACACTAACGGCAATAATTGTGCTAATAGTTAAAATTACAATTATGTATTTCATTAAATTGTCTAGCAATTTATACTTTCCAACCATTAAAAAAATTAAACTAATTAAGAGGAGTATAGTAGACCATAAAACAAGATCATTTGTAAAACCAAAAAGTTGTGAAGCCAAGCCTGCAGTAACAATAGTAACTGCTGCTTGTATGGTAAACATGGTAGCAAAATTTAGCAGATAATAGGTAATTAAAACTCCCTTACCTAATTTCCGATAACCATCCAATAAGGTTTCGCCTGTTGCAGCGGCATAACGTGGCCCAAACTGAAAAAACGGATACTTAAATAAGTGCACTAACAAAAGGGCCCAGATTAAGCCAAAACCAAACTCGGCACCTGCTCTTGTAGATTGCACTAAATGAGAAACACCAATGGCTGCACCTGCAAATAATAAACCAGGCCCTAAAGATTGTAAGAATGACTTTTTCATAACTAACTCTTCTTAATAATGGCCGCCAACAATTTTTTAGCACGTAATAATTTTACTTTTACATTGTTCATTGGTTCTTTTATCTGTTCGGCAATTTCTTTATAACTTAATTCTTGAAAATAGCGTAATTGTATAACTTCTTGATATTTAGGTTTCAATTGTTTAATATCTTTTAGCAACGCAGCTAAATTTTGTTCTCTAATTATTTTGTCTTCTGGCGTAGGGTTTTCATCAACTACCAAATATACTTTTTCTTGTTGTTCTTCTGAAGTTTCTGTAAGGATTGAAGTGTTTTTCTTACGAAGTAAATCGATATGAATATTTTTTGAGATGGTGATTAACCACGTTTTAAAAGTATATTTTTCATCGAAAGTATGTATTTTATCAAAGGCTTTAGAGAACGTTTGAATGGTAATATCTTCTGCATCATTCTCACTTTTGGTTCGTTTTAGCTGATAATTATAAACATCAGTCCAAAAGAGATTTAACAAGTAACGAAAAGCCGCTTGATCTCCATTTTTTGCATTTATAATATGTGTTTCAATATTTTTATCGTTTATTTCCAATAATTGGGGATTTGAATCAACTTTTTGATAAATATACTACATTGAGATTTGATTGCAAGAAGTAGGTGTTTTACAGTATTCGTTATTTCTAGAGATAATTATTTGTGCTCTGGTTCTGAGCAATTTTCATATTGTTCAGGTGTTTTACCACAAAAACCACAAGCATCACCATCTTTATTTAACATTGGATTTTGACTTGCGCAGGTTCCTGCAAATTCGCCATCTTTTTTTGCCCAAATTTTAATGGCAATTCCAGCGACACCTAAACCTAATAGTATTAAAGTAATTAGTAATAATTTCATAAATAATATTTATTTTACAAAGATACATATTCTTGTGCTTTCCTTAAAAGTGAACTACTATTTATTTGTAAATATTCTCTTTACTTGCTATGTTTATAGATGAAAAATATAGAGGTTATTAGCATAAAGTATTAGTAACTGTTTTAAATATTCAAGATAAATAAACTGCATAACATGAAAATAACAATATCTATACAAAATATAGCAGATGGAATTTTACGTAAGTTTATCGTTAAAAAGATATGGAATTATGCTAAATATTATGCGTTAAAAAAGTTGGTAGGTTATACATATTTAAATAGAAATTACTAGTTTAACGGATATTATCATGTTGGGATTTTTTTAGCTAATCTTAAGTAAAGGCCGAATTAAGTGTAATTAAATTAATTTTTAAAATTTTTATTAATTGTGGTAGTAAGCCTTTTTTTAT
>CAJXTJ010000042.1 GCA_913061165.1 uncultured Polaribacter sp. | reverse complement strand
AAGGAGTCGTCGGCAGCGTCAGATGTGTATAAGAGACAGATTATAAAATACCTAAAAACTATCAATAGAAAGAATACCAATCGTTTAAAAAGCACTATTTTTGCAATCTTAAAAGAAGAATAAAAAACAGACGGTCTAAAGCTTTAAGTAGCAGACCAAAAATACATATATGCGTACAAAAACCATCAAACAAAATAAGATTAACGTTGTTACTTTAGGATGCTCTAAAAACATTTACGATAGTGAAGTGTTAATGGGACAGTTAAAAGCCAATGGCAAAAATGTAGTGCATGAAGACCCAGATGATGATGGAAATATTGTAGTAATTAATACCTGCGGATTTATAGGCAAAGCCAAAGAAGAAAGTATTGATACTATTTTACACTATGCAAAAAGAAAAGAAGCGGGCGAAATTGATAAGGTTTTTGTTTCTGGTTGTTTAAGTGAACGTTACAAGCCAGATTTAGAAAAAGAAATTCCGAATGTAGATCAGTATTTTGGAACACATGATTTACCTAATTTATTGAAGGTTTTAGAAGCAGATTACAAGCATGAGTTAATTGGCGAGCGTCTAACCACAACGCCAAAACATTATGCATATTTAAAAATTGCAGAAGGTTGTGATAGACCTTGTTCATTTTGTGCAATTCCTTTAATGAGAGGAAAACACGTTTCTACTCCGATAGAAGATATTGTTACCGAAGCTACAAAATTAGCCGAAAAAGGGATTAAAGAAGTAATGTTAATTGCACAAGATTTAACCTATTATGGCCTAGATATTTATAAGAAAAGAGCGTTGGCTCAATTACTAGAAGCCTTGGCTAAAGTAGAGGGTATTGAATGGATTCGAATGCATTATGCATTTCCTACTGGTTTTCCTATGGATGTTTTAGACGTTATGAAACGCGAACCTAAAGTGTGTAATTATTTAGACATTCCGTTACAACATATTAATACCGAGTTGTTAAAGTCTATGAAACGTGGTACAACACATGAAAAGACAACAGCTTTAATTTATAAGTTTAGAGAAGCAGTGCCTAAAATGGCAATTAGAACTACTTTAATTGTTGGATATCCTGGTGAAACAGAAGCAATGTTCCAGGAATTAAAAGATTGGGTAGAAGAAATGCGTTTTGAGCGTTTGGGTGCTTTTGAGTATTCTCACGAAGAAAATACAACCTATAGAAAAACCCCCAATAGGGGGTTTTTTATGTTTTAAAATATAAATTTTACTTAAAAAAAGAATCTACAAACTCATGTTTGTTAAAAACTTGTAAATCGTCTATGCCTTCTCCTACTCCAATATATTTTACAGGTATTTTAAACTGATCTGAAATACCAATTACAACACCACCCTTTGCGGTGCCATCTAACTTGGTCACTGCCAAAGAAGTTACTTCTGTTGCCAACGTAAAGTGTTTGGCCTGCTCAAATGCATTCTGGCCAGTAGAACCATCTAATACTAATAAAACTTCGTGTGGTGCGTCTGTAATTACTTTTTGCATTACGCGCTTAATTTTAGTCAATTCATTCATTAAATTAACTTTATTATGCAATCTACCAGCGGTATCTATTATAACAACATCTGCGTTTTGTTTTACAGCGGATGTTAAAGTATCAAATGCTACAGAAGCAGGATCTGAACCCATTTCTTGACGTACAATTGGCACGGCTGTTCTGTCTGCCCAAATTTGCAATTGATCTATTGCCGCTGCTCTAAAAGTATCTGCAGCTCCTAAGACCACGTTTAATCCTTGTTTTTTAAATTGTCTTGCCAGTTTCCCTATTGTAGTAGTTTTACCAACTCCGTTAACCCCAACGACCATAATAACATGTGGTGTATTACTTTTTGGAACACTAAACTCGGTTTCATTACCAACATTAGTTTCGGAAAGTAAACCCGAAATCTCTTCTCTAAGAATTGCATTTAATGCTTCTGTACCAACATATTTATCTACAGCAACTCTAGTTTCTATTCTTTTAATAATTTTCAAGGTAGTATTTACCCCAACGTCAGAAGCCACTAAAACCTCTTCTAAATTATCTAGAACATCTTCATCTACAGTAGATTTTCCTGCAACTGCTTTTGTTAATTTATCTAAAAAATTAGTTTTGGTTTTTTCTAAACCTTTGTCTAATGTTTCCTTTTTTTCTTTCGAAAATATTTTTTTAAAAAAACTCATTTTTATGTTTTATACAACACAAACAATCTGTTAAAAAACAAACCATTTGCTGGGTTGGTCAAGTTATCACTTAAAAAATCTTTACCTTAAAGTACATCCATTTTTGTTAGTCGAATATACCAAAGGAAGTAAAAAACTTACTTATGGCAGATAGAAAAACTCTAAATACAAACTTTTAGACAATGGTCAAAAATACGGAATAATAGGGCACAAAAAAAAACTACTTTCTAAAAATAGAAAGTAGTTTAAATATTTTGTGAAGTAAATATTACTTTTTAGCTAAAAAGCCATCTACTTTTTCTGGTTGCATGATTGCTTCTACAAAAGTGTAAGCTCCTGTTTTTGGAGATTTAATCATTTTTATAGCTTTACTTAATCTCTTTGAAGAAGTTTGTAAAGATGCTACTGTTTTCTTTGCCATTGTCTAAATGTTTTAAATCTATATGCTCTTTTCTGAGTTCTAGATGTTTTAATTATTTAATTTCTTTGTGAACAGTCATTTTGTTAAGGATAGAGTTAAATTTCTTAATCTCCATTCTATCAGGACTATTTTTCTTGTTCTTAGTTGTAATGTACCTAGAAGTACCTGGTTTCCCAGTTCCTTTATGCTCTGTACATTCTAATATTACTTGAACTCTATTACCTTTTTTTGCCATCTCTGTATAATTTTAATCTGCTTGAGCTTATTTAGTTAAAAATCCGTTAACTCTCGCTTCTTTCATAACTGCAGAAATTCCTTTCTTGTTAATATTTTTTAAAGCAGATGCAGATACTTTTAAAGTAACCCATTTATCTTCTTCTGGAATGAAAAAACGCTTGGTCATTAGATTAGCGTCAAACTTTCTCTTTGTTCTATTCAAAGCGTGAGAAACATTGTTCCCAACCATTGCTTTTTTTCCTGTTAATTCACAAACTCTAGACATCTTTTCGACAGTATTTATTTTTGTTATCTCTAAACGAGGTGCAAATCTACATATAATTCTAATTCTGAACAAAACAATTTAGTAAATTTTTAAAGAATTTCTCTTTGTAAAATTTCTAGGGATTTGCTCACGGTTCTATTGATTACTTTTTCTCTTGGCTGACCAAAATTAAATTCTTCTACAACTTCCTTAGAATCACTTATTAATGCAATAAAAATAGTTCCTAAACTCTTATCGTTCTTATCTGTGGTGGGTCCTGCATTTCCAGTAACTGCAATTGCATAATTTGTTTGTAGCTTTTGTTTTGCGCCTCTTGCCATCTCTAAAGCGACCTCTTTACTTACAACAGAATGCTTTTCTATAGTCTTTGCAGATACGTTTAGCATACTTATTTTAGTTGCTGCATTGTAGGCTACAAAACTTCCTTTGTAATATACAGATGCACCAGCTATAGAAACCAATTTTGATGCAATTTTTCCACCTGTTAAGCTTTCTGCGGTGCAAATGGTTTTATTTTTTGCTTTTAACAATGCTCCTACTCTTTTTTCTAATGAAGCATCATCGTCTAAACCTGTAATAATTTCTGGAATTAACTGATAAATTTCTGCAACTGCTGCATCTAATAACTCTTCTAAGACTGCTTTATCTTCTCCTTTCCCAGACAAACGCAAACGCACGCTACCGAAAGAAGGTAAATAGGCTAACTTAACTAATGGTGGTAAATTATTCTCAAAATCTTCTATTCTCTCAGCAATAGTGCTTTCTCCTTGTCCATAGGTCATAATTGTTTTATGAATAATGAATGGTAATTTAAATTGTTGCTGAATTCGAGGCAACACTTCAGAAGTAATTAGTCCTTTCATCTCATAAGGAACCCCGGGAAGTGAAACAAAAACGGTTTTATTCTCATAAAACCACATGCCTGGTGCTGTTCCAAAACTATTATTTAAAAGTGTTGCTTTTGAAGGCAAGTTTGCTTGCGTTTTTTGAATTTCCCGAAAAGGCAAGTCCATTTTTTTAAACAAACCTTTAATATGATCTATAACTTCTTGGTATACTATTATCTCTGTGTCATTAAAGAATTCTGCAATTGTCTTTTTAGTAATATCGTCTTTTGTTGGTCCTAAGCCACCTGTAATAATTACAATATCTACACGCTCTTGTGCTTCTTTAAAAGCGTTTAAAATATGTTTTCTATCGTCTTGAATAGAAGTTATCTGATATACTGAAACGCCTATTTTATTCAACTCTTGTCCAATCCATTGTGAATTGGTATCTACAATTTGACCAATTAAAATCTCATCTCCTATGGTTATAATTTCTGCTTTCATACGTATATACTGATTTCAGATCTCTGAATCCCATATTTCGGAATTAAAAACCTATAAAGTCTTCCTCTATTATTTAACTCTAATGCTAAATGCCTCTTTACCTTCAATAATCCCTTTTAAAGAATCATTTTCAACAACTTTACCCACACCCGAAGGAGTTCCTGTAAAAATAATATCGCCCTTTTTTAAAGTGAAATATTGAGATACATAAGAGATTAACTCATCTACTTTCCATAACATTGCATTAGTATTTCCATCCTGCACAAGGATATCATTCTTTAATAATTGAAATTTTAAACTGTCTAAATCGAATTGTTCCTTCGGATAAAAATTTCCAATAACTGCACTTCCGTCAAATGCTTTTGCTTTCTCCCAAGGTAACCCTTTTTCTTTGCACTTTGCTTGCACATCTCTTGCTGTAAAATCAATTCCTAAACCAATTTCATCAAAATATTTATGTGCAAACTTTGCATCAATATGCTTTCCTACTTTATTTATCTTTATTAAAACCTCTACTTCATACTGCACATCATCTGAAAAAGGAGGAATAAAAAATGGGTTTTTTCTAGGTAAAATAGCAGAATCTGGCTTTAAAAAAACAACAGGACTTTCTGGCCTTTCATTGGCTAATTCTTCAATATGTTTTGCGTAATTGCGCCCAATACAGATTATTTTCATTTGTATGTATTGAAAATTAAAAAAATCAATAATTGAGAAAAGTAAGTGGAATTAAATCTAACTAAAAACGAATTTACTCCCCAGCTTCTGGAAAAACAATTGCTCGATTTCCCGAAACTATGATTTGATTGTTTAAATGATTTTTTACAGCTCTAGCCAAAACTAACCTTTCAATGTCTGCACCAATTCTCTTTAAAGTTGCTGGTGTACTTTCATGAGTTACAGGTTCTACGTCTTGCTCTATAATTGGTCCTTCATCTAAATCTTCTGTTGCATAGTGCGCAGTTGCACCAATTAGCTTTACACCTCTCTCGTAAGCCTTCTTGTAAGGGTTTGCGCCTTGAAAAGCAGGCAAAAAAGAATGGTGAATGTTTATAATTCTCTCTGGATAATGATTGATAAAGTCTGACGATAAAATTTGCATATATCTTGCCATTACTACTAAATCTACTTTATTAGCATCTAATAATTCTATAACTTGAGCTTCTTGCTCTGTTTTGGTTTCTTTTGTTACTGGAAGATAATAAAACGGAACCTTAAACATTTCTGCAATGTGTCTTAATTTATCATGATTGCTAATAACCATTGCAATGTTACAATCTAACAAACCTTCTTTTTGCCTCTCTAACAAATCATATAAGTTATGACTCGTATGAGAAACCATAATGGCCATGTTTTGTTTCTTATCACCGTAATTCACAGACCAATCCAACTTTAAAGGTGCTGCCAACTCCATAAAATTATTTTCTAATGCTTCTTTAGAAATATTAGTCCCTGCCGCATTTAATCGAATTCTCATGAAATACGTATCTTCGATAGCATTTGCATATTGCTGGCAACTTAAAATATTAAATCCTTTTTCATAAAAAAACGTGGTAATTTTAGCTACCAATCCTTTTTGATCTGGACATTTTATTAGAAATGTTACTATTTGTGATTTCATTATTATTAATTATAAATTTTAGATTGTCAAATAACTATGGTATCCATTTTTTAGGAAAATTAGGCTTTCTCTTCTCCAGAAAGGCATCTCTTCCTTCTTTTGCTTCCTCTGTCATATATGCCAATCGGGTTGCTTCACCTGCAAAAACTTGCTGTCCAACCATACCGTCATCTGTTAAATTCATAGCAAATTTTAGCATTCTTATAGATGTTGGAGATTTCTCTAAAATCTCTTGAGCCCATTCATATGCTGTGCCTTCTAATTCTTCATGCGGAATTACAGCATTTACCATGCCCATATCATACGCTTCTTGCGCAGAATAATTTCTCCCTAAAAAGAATATTTCTCTTGCTCTTTTCTGACCCACCATTTTTGCCAAATACGCAGAACCATAACCACCGTCAAAAGAAGTTACATCTGCATCTGTTTGTTTAAAAATAGCATGCTCTTTAGAGGCTAAAGTCAAATCACAAACAACATGTAAACTATGTCCGCCACCTACTGCCCATCCAGGCACAACGGCAATAACTGCTTTTGGCATAAACCTAATTAAACGCTGTACTTCTAAAATATTTAATCTATGATAACCATCATCTCCAACATAACCCTGTTGCCCACGCGCTTTTTGATCACCGCCAGAACAGAAAGAATACACACCATCTTTAGTGCTTGGTCCTTCCGCAGAAAGCAATACAACACCAATATTTACATCTTCTCCTGCATCATAAAATGCCTCATACAATTCTTTAGTTGTTTTGGGTCTAAATGCATTCCTTACGCTGGGTCTGTTAAACGCTATTCTTGCAACTCCATTACACTTTTTATAGGTAATATCTTCATACTCCTTTACAGTTTTCCACTCGGGTTGTATCATATTTTTGTATTTTAGACGTTCTAAAAGAGAACAAAACATTCTTACCTACAAAAATAAACATTCTAAATGATGATTCATAAATCCCTGTCATTAATATTTTTATTATTTTATTTTAGTTCATATTCGCAAACAATTATAAAAAAATCAATTGACTCAGACTATTTAGGCTACAGAAGAGAAATCAAAATATACCTTCCAGAAGGTTATGAAAAGGATGAAGAAAAAAACTACCCGCTTGCAATTATTTTAGATGCTGAATATCTATTTGATCTTTATGTGGGCAATGCAGTGCTATTTGCCGCAAAAGATAAGGCGCCAAAACAAATTATTATTGGGATTAACATGGCTAAAACCCGAAAAAAAGATACCTATTTTAATACGGAAAATGGCACCTTAACTAAGAATAATACCAACTTTTATAATTTTATAAGAGATGAAGTTATTTTTGAAATAGAAAGTTCTTACAGAACTTCACCCTTTATAACTATAATCGGTGAAGGAACCTCTGCCAATTTAATAACTACTTTTTTAGGAGAAGAAACACCTATTATTAATGCTTATATCTGTATAAATCCTGCTTTTTCAGATTTTATAACTAGCCAAATGCAAGCTTATAAATTAGCAAGATTTCAGCAGGAAGATAATACTTTTTACTTTTACACTAATAATTCCAATATCTTTTCTAATAGAAAACAAACATTAATTAATCAATTACAACAAGAGGTTTCTAGCATAGAACTTAATAATTTTAATCTTATTAATGACACTTTCAATACAGAAAACAGTATTTCTGCGATTGCTGAAGCCATTCCTAGAGCCCTCACAAAAGTTTTTGAAATTTACTCTGCAATCTCTAAAGAAGAATTTGACAAAAACATAAAAGACCTCTCTCCTTTGGATGCTATTGCTTATTTAGAGAATAAATATTTAGAAATTGAATTTTTATTTGGAAGTAACCTGGGAATTAGAGAGCAAGATATTTTTACTGTAGAAAAGATAATTATCGAAAAAGAAAACGGAGATCAATTGCTAAATTTTGGAAGAATGATTTTGAAAATATTCCCATCATCTCCTTTAGGTGATTATTATATTGGTCGTTATTACGAAGAAGGTAAAAGTATAAAAAAAGCCATAAAATATTATAAAATTGGATATGGAAAAATGGATCCTTCAGACCCAAATGCTGATGCCTTTTATGAAAATATAATAAGATTGAGTAATCAGTAATCAAAAATTAAAAAACATATTTACTGCCTACTGAAACTGCCAATTGGATACTTATTTCACCAACACAATTCTATCTTCTTCAATAACAATTAATTTCTGTTTATATAAATTACCAACTGCTTTTTTAAATGCTTTTTTACTCATTTTCATGTGAAAACGTATCGAATCTGGCGAACTCTTATCAGTAATTAAAATAAATCCTTCTTTACTATCTTTTAATCTTGTAAGTACTTTATCTACATCAGAATCTATTACATTTCTAAAACCTTGTGGCCTCAAAGAAACATCGATTTTCCCATCTTCACGAATATTTTTTACATAGCCAGTCACTTCCATATTCTCTTCTAAAGCTTGAAAAACCTCACTTCTAAAAAGCAAACCATCAAATTCTTCATTAATTAAAACAGTATAGCCCAAACCTGTTTCAGTTTCAATTACCAAACTTACTTTGTCTCCTTCTTTCAAATTCATTTCTCCCTCTTGTAAATCTTCTTGTAAATCCATTATTGTATATATTTAAAATAATCTTTTAAAACTAAGTCATTTTCTGCACTTGGCGTAAAAATCTCTAATATTTTTGGTTTTTCAGATGTTTCGAAAAATCTGCTTAATTCTTTTGTTACTGTTTCTGTAGAATACGATTTTTGATATTCTAACTGGTGCATGTTGCACAAATGGGCTGCTGTTAAGCAATGTGGCGTTTCAAAATATTTTGTAGCATTTGATCTTTTTGGTCCTGGTATAATTCTAAAAATGCCACCACCAGAATTATTTATAATTATAATTCTAAAACTTTTAGGAATGTTGCTGTTCCACAATCCGTTACTATCATAAAAGAAGCTTAAATCTCCTGTTATAAAGACAGTTTGCTCTTTATTTGCGAACGCCGCGCCAATTGCTGTACTAGTACTTCCGTCAATTCCGCTTGTTCCTCTGTTACAAAAAATATTTACATTAGCTTTCATCGAAAATAGCTGTGCATATCTAATAATAGAACTGTTACTAATTTGCAATTGGCAATCATCTGGAATACTATTTAAAGCTTGTTCAAACACAGAAAAGTCCGAGTACTTTATAGTCTCAAAATACGCTGCATGTTTTTCTCTTCTTTCATCCCTGAAATTTAACCATTTTGGCTGATAATCGCTTTTTAAAGGTCTTATGAACTCATTGAAATGAGAGAAGAAATCTACCGGTTTTATTTGTATAAATTCAGACAGACACAAAAAGGTATTAGTTGCTTTTCTAGCATCAATATTCCAATGCTCCTTTGGTTGGTAATCTCTAAGAAATTTCTTTATTCTTTTAGAGATAATCATACCTCCAAATGTTATTAAAATATCTGGTTTTAATTCTTGAAACTCAGCATCTGATAGAGAAAAAATCAACTGATCAATAGAATCTATAGCTTTATCATGATGCAAATTAGAAGTTGTCTCTGTTAAAATTAAAACAGAGTCATCTTCTGCATATAAATCCATTAATGCATGCAAAGCGGCATCCGGATAATTTACACCTACCAATATCATTTTCTTTTCGGCAACATTCCATGACTTTGACAGCTTTTCGTAATTGATATGAGAATTATCTAACGAACTTAAAGAAATATGGGGGAAATTATATACCTTCAATACGGGCACTGTCTCATACAAAGGCTCATCAAAAGGAACATTTATATGAACAGGACCTTGTTGTGATATAGCTACCTGCAAAGCCTCACCAATTAGTTGAGAATTACGGGTTTTGTATTTCGGGTTTTCTATTAAGTTTGCAGAAAATAAAATATGATTTGCAAATACATTTTCTTGCCGAATAGTTTGTCCGTCTCCAATATCAATCAAATGTTTTGGTCTGTCTGCAGAAATAATAACTAACGGAATATTGCTGTAAAACGCTTCTGCTACTGCAGGATAATAATTTAACAAAGCAGAACCTGATGTACATAAAACTGCCACAGGTTTTCGCGTCTGTTGCGCAATACCTAAAGCAAAAAATGCAGCACAACGCTCATCTACAACACTTAATGTCTCTATCTCTTGATGATTAGAGAAACCGATGGTAAGTGGTGCATTTCTTGAACCTGGAGAGATAACAACCGTCTCAATATTAAATTGAGCGCAAGCTGAAATTATAATTTGTGCGAGTTCTTTTTTTGGATACATATATAAGAGTACAAAGGTACAAAGTTTGCAAGTTATAATGTTTTATTATTAAGAGAATTCTTAAAGATGAAAAAAGTCAGAAAGTTTTAAAGGAAAACCTTTTTACTTTCTGACTTTTTTATAAAAAAATTAATTAAGTTGGTTAATTCCCTTTTTGGTAATCTGCTAAAAACTGTGCCAAACCACTATCTGTTAATGGGTGTCTTAACAAACCTTCAATTGCACTTAAAGGTCCAGTCATAACGTCAGAACCTAATTTTGCACAATCTATAATGTGCATTGTATGACGCACAGAAGCAGCTAAAATTTGAGTCTCAAATCCGTAATTGTCATAAATTAAACGAATTTCTGAAATTAGGTTTAAACCATCTGTAGAAATATCGTCTAAACGTCCAATAAATGGCGATACGTATGTTGCACCAGCCTTAGCAGCTAATAATGCTTGACCTGCAGAGAAAACTAAAGTCACGTTTGTTTTAATTCCTTTAGAAGAAAAGTATTTACATGCCTTTACGCCATCTTTTATCATTGGTAATTTCACCACAATTTGTGGATTTAATGCAGCCAAAGCTTCACCTTCTTTTACCATTCCCTCAAAATCTGTAGAAATTACTTCTGCCGAAACATCCCCTTCTACCAATTCACAAATAGCTTTGTAGTGGTTAATAATGTTTGCTTCACCAGTAATTCCTTCTTTAGCCATTAAAGACGGATTTGTGGTTACACCATCTAAAATTCCTAAAGCTTGCGCTTCTTTAATTTGGGCTAAATTTGCCGTGTCAATAAAAAATTTCATTTGTATCTATTTAGTTGTAATTATTTCTTTTTTGGGCATTCCCTATAGGTCGGGCTTTCCGCACTCGCTTTTTGTTCATTCTTCACAAAAGAGCTCAAACAAATGCTGCAATCCCTAACGCAAAGGTAAGTACTTGCAAGTCTATTTAAGAATTGAAATAAAAATATTTCTAAACTACTTATAAACAAGCGCTCTCCTTATAGTTTATAGTGCTTCATTAAAAGTTTTTCATAGACCTTATCTGGCAAAATTCGCTTTAAAACAATTGAGAATTTTTCCATAAATCCACCCACTTTATAATGAATTTTAGGACGTTTTGTATTGGTTATTTTATAAACAATTTTTGCCATTTCTAGCGGATTCATTCCGCCGCCAACATGCGCATCCATTAAATCTAAATTCGTTTGATAATCTTCCTTATAAGCAGAGTTTTCAAACACTGGTGTATGGTATCTTCCTGCTGCAATATTGGTTGCAAAATCTCCAGGAGCCACATTTACGATCTCAATTCCAAAGTTTTTAACTTCAATTCTTGCAGCCTCTGTTACAATTTCTAAAGCAGCTTTTGTAGCAGAGTAAAGTCCTCTAAAAGGCAAACCCATATACCCAGCAATAGAAGTTACGTTTATAATAGTTCCAGCATTTTGCTTGCGCATCTGCGGTAAAGCAGCTTTCATAACGTCTATGGCCCCAAATAAATTGGTATTAAAAACGGCACGCATTTCGTCTGTAGGGGTTTCTTCAACAGGCCCCGTAATACCCATTCCTGCATTATTTACTAACACATCTAATCTTCCTTCCTTTTCGAGAATATAATTGACTGCAGTATTAATTGTATCTAATTTTAAAACGTCTAAAGCTATCAACTCAAAAGAAAACTCTTTCTCATTTTTTGGATTTCTGCTTGTACCATAAACTATATACCCTTTTGCAGATAAAAAGGTAGCAATCGCTTTTCCGATACCAGAAGAAGCACCCGTAACTAAAACAATTTTAGACATAAAATATTAAAAGTATTAAATGATTAAAGTGTAGAATAAACGGATATAAGTTTATTAAAACTAATTTTGAATATTCCAATTTTTTAATGAACCTGACAAATATCATAAAAGTAACTGAAGAAAACAAAGAAGAAGAAAAATAATAACTGCTTTAAAAAAGAAAAATTCTGAAGAGCATCAGAATTAAATTAAGGATAAAAAAATGGCAAGCGACCTACATCACACCGCTACAACCTAATACCTTTGCTGCGTTCCCGCCCTGGAGGATTCAAAGGGAGCTAGTTGTGTAGGACTTGCCGAGGCAAATTTACAAGGTTTTTTTATTTAAACAATTAAAAAAATGCTAATTTTTTGGTAACATTTTTAAGCTACTGACTACTAATCTGTTGTTTTGAGATTTTATAATAAAAGACAAAAAATAAAACTATAACAATGAAAAGAATATATTTGTAAAACAATTAAAACAAAAAAAGTATGGAAAATCAAATAAGTAGTAAAAGTTTTATGGTAAACAATGGTATAATCTTAGGTGTTGCAAGTATTCTTTTTGCACTTGTATTGTATGCTACTGGTAATCATTTGTCTCCTCATTGGTCTGTATCAATATTAAACGGAATCATATTTATTGGTATAATTATTTATGGAATTAAACAATTTAAAGAAGCAAATGATCATTTTTTATCTTGGGGGCAAGGTGTTAAAATTGGAGTTGGCGTTGCCATTGTAGGTAGTTTAATTGTAGTAATTTACAATTACCTTTTTATGAATTTTATTGAACCTGATTTCATGAATCAAATGATGGAAGTTCAGAATCAAACATATTTAGACCAAGGTTTAACTGAAGAACAAATTGAAGCTGCAAACAAAATGACTTCGTCTTTTTCAACTCCAGGTATTATGGCCGCAGTTGGCATTATTAGTTATGCTATTGGTGGTTTTATAGTTTCTGCTATTGGTGCAGCTATCATGAAGAAATCGGAAGAAGAGACGTATTAAAAAACATTTTTTAAATAGCGTAGATTCTAGTCGAGAGTGCACGCTTTAAACTTCATATCAACATATGGATATTTCGGTAATAATACCGCTTCTTAATGAAGAAGAATCTTTACAAGAATTACACCATTGGATTGCAAAAGTTATGCAATCCAATCGTTTTGTATATGAAATTATTTTTATTGATGATGGTAGTACAGATACTTCTTGGGCTGTAATTGATAAATTATCAATATCAAATTCCGAAGTAAAAGGAATTCGTTTTCAAAAAAACTTTGGAAAATCTCAAGCTTTAGATGCCGGTTTTGAAATGGCAAAAGGTGCCGTAGTAATTACAATGGATGCTGATTTACAGGATAACCCTGACGAAATACCAGCATTATATGACCTTATCATAAAAGACGATTTCGATCTTATTTCTGGATGGAAAAAGAAACGGTATGACAATGTAATTACGAAGAACATTCCTTC
This sequence comes from uncultured Polaribacter sp., assembly GCA_913061165.1. Lineage (GTDB taxonomy): Bacteria > Bacteroidota > Bacteroidia > Flavobacteriales > Flavobacteriaceae > Polaribacter. Next base: position 1,768 of record CAJXTJ010000042.1, on the reverse strand, counting down.
AAAATTATTTAATGCAGCTGCAAGAAAAACATCTGGCTTAAAGCTAAACGATTTTAATTGTGGTTTAAAAGCTTATAAAAATATCGTTATTAAAACGGTTAAGGTTCGTGGAGAAATGCACCGTTATATTCCTGTGCTGGCCAAAAACGAGGGCTTTACTAAAATTGGTGAAAAAGTAGTACAACATCAAGCAAGAAAATACGGTGTTACTAAATTTGGTATGGACCGATTCATAAATGGTTTTTTAGATTTAATTACCATTTCCTTTTTATCTAAATTCGGTAAACGCCCAATGCACTTTTTTGGTCTTTGGGGATCAATGATGTTTCTATTTGGAACAACAACCGCATTTTACATTGGTGTTTTAAAATTATATAAAGTATTTAATGATATTAAAACAATTCTAATCACAGATAATCCGTGGTTTTTTATTGCCTTAACTTCAATGATTTTAGGAACTTTATTATTTTTAGCAGGTTTTATTGGCGAATTAATAATTAAGACTAAAAGCAACGAAAAACACTATTCAATAAAAGAAAAACTCAATTTCTAAAATGTATATTTGCATTTTAATACCATAATTTATATTTAAAAATGAGTGAAATACTAGACAAAGCAAAGCAGTGGTTAAGTGATACTTTTGATGCAGCAACGCAGCAAGAAATTGAACAATTAATTACTACGAATGCTCCTGATTTAGAAGATAGATTCTATAAGAATATGGAATTTGGAACGGGTGGAATGCGAGGAGTTATGGGCGCAGGTACCAACAGGATTAATAAATACACGTTAGGTAGAGCAACACAGGGTTTATCTAATTACTTAATAGAAAATGTACACAAGAATCAATTAAAAGTAGTAATTGCTTATGATTGTAGACATAACAGTAAAAAGTTTGCAAAAATTGTTGCAAACGTTTTATCTGCTAACAATATAAAGGTTTATTTATTTGAAGATTTAAGAGCAACACCAGAATTATCTTTTGCAGTGCGTCATTTAGATTGCGATGCAGGTATTGTGTTAACGGCATCTCACAATCCACCAGAATATAACGGTTACAAAGTATATTGGGCAGATGGCGGACAAATTGTACCTCCTCATGACGGTAAGATTATAGGAAACGTAAATGCTTTAGATTTTTCTGAAATTAAATTTACTGCAAATGAAGCTTTAATTGAAACCATAGGTAAAGAGCTAGATGACGTATTTATAGCTGCTACTGTAAAAAATGGCTCTTTGTCTCCTAATATCGATCGAAAAAAATTAAAAGTAGTCTTTACCCCTTTACATGGTACCTCTATTGTTTCCGTGCCAGATGCTTTAGCAAAAGCAGGGTATACAGATGTGCACATTGTTGAAGAACAAAGAGAACCAGATGGAGATTTCCCTACGGTGAAATCGCCAAATCCAGAAGAACCAGAAGCTTTAAAAATGGCAACTGACTTAGCAAACAAAATTGGTGCCGATATTGTGATTGGGACTGACCCGGATTGCGATAGATTGGGTGTTGCCGTTAGAGACACTAGTGGAAACATGAAACTAATGAATGGGAACCAGACAATGGTTGTAATGACAGAGTTCTTGTTAAGAAAATGGAAAGACGAAAATAGAATAAACGGAAAACAATTTATAGGTTCTACAATAGTTACCACAGAATTAGTAGGGGGAATAGCAAAAAATTACGGCGTTGAAACCAAAATTGGATTAACTGGTTTTAAATCTGTCTCTTATACACATCTGACGCTGCCGACGACTCCTTACGTGTAGA
>CAJXTJ010000041.1 GCA_913061165.1 uncultured Polaribacter sp. | reverse complement strand
TCAGATGTGTATAAGAGACAGAAAAAAGGAAAAGAAATCATTGATTATTTAGAGATAGATATTGCTAAAATAGATTCTATTATTTTATACGAACCTGGTGTTTCGTATGAAGTGAAATCTACTGCAGCTTTAAAAATAATGAATGATTTTGGCCAATTTTGGCAACTCACAAAACTATTATGGGTTTTCCCCAAAGGTTTTAGAAACCAAGTGTATGATTTTATTGCAAAAAACCGTTACAAATGGTTTGGAAAAAAAGAGAGCTGTATGATACCAACAAAAGATTTAAAGGCGAAATTTTTAGACTAAATGAAATTTACAACCCCAATAAAATGTGTCATTTTTGATATGGATGGCGTAATTATAGATTCTGAGGAGATTCATAAAAAAGCCTATTATGAAACGTTTAATGCTTTAAATATTGAAGTTTCAGATACGCTTTACAAATCCTTTACTGGTTCATCTACCATAAATGCATTTCAGAGACTAGTTGCTCATTTTAATTTAAAAAATGATCCTGAAGAATTGGTTTTAGATAAAAGAAAACGCTATGTTAATTTCTTTGAAAACGACCCTAATTTGCATCTAGTTGCGGGTGTTGAAGAAATTATTAAATATTTTTATAAAAAAGGAATTGTATTAATTCTAGCTTCTTCCTCCGCTATGATTAACATAGATCGTGTTTTTAATAGATTCAACTTAAACACATATTTTGCTACAAAAATTAGTGGCGCAGATTTAAAAGAATCAAAACCAAACCCAGAAATTTTTAATAAAGCGGCTATCTTAGGAAATATACCCAAAGAAAACTGTGTTGTAATTGAAGATTCAGACAACGGTATTACGGCTGCAAATGATGCAAATATTTTTGTTTTTGGCTATGCAAATAAGCTTTCTGAAGGACAGACTTTAGAAAATGCAGATTTTGTGATAAACGACTTTAGTGAATTAAAAAAAATTATATAAAAAAGAGCCTTTACTAAAATAAATTAGCAAAGGCTCTTGTTATACTAAAAAAAATCTTAAGCTTTAACTTCTGAAGCTATAATCTCTACTACTTCAAGATCAAAAATAAGGTCTCTTCCTGCTAAAGGATGATTTCCATCAATAACAATAGTTTCTTCTTTTACTTCAACAACCATCAAATTAATTTCTTGTCCGTCAGGAGATTTAGAAACCAATCCCATACCAACTTTAGGCTCCATATCTTGAGGTAAATCTGTCTTCTTAACTTCTTGTATTAAAGTTTCATTAACTTCACCATATGCATCATCTTTGGTCATGTTAATCGTTTTCTTTTCATTTAATTTCATGTCGATTAACCCTTTCTCAAAACCAGGTATAAGCTGTCCTTGTCCTAAAGTAAATTCTATAGGCTCTTTTCCGTCAGAAGTATCAAAAACCTCTCCATCGGCTAATTTACCTGTATAATGTACTTTTACTGTGCTGTTTACTGTGACTTGATTCATACGATATTATTTAAATTTAAAAATGCAATTCACATAATTCTTATGCTGCAAACATTTTATTTTATCTTATTTCATTTACTGTCACCAAAATCAAGCCAAAAGACTTAAAAAAGCAGAAACTACAAGACCACGCGAATAGATACAAGTATTTAATTTACAAAAAAAATATGCTAGCCCTATTATAAGGGCGAAACACCATTTTTAAACCCTTCTTTAGAATTCAGTCATAAATAAAAAAAGGAATCAGCAACTTTGTCAGTTAAAACAGTAATTGGTGAAATTTGTATGCCAACTTTGCAATAAAAATAATTAGAGGATAGCGATAGTATTATGTATAAGAATATTGAGATACAGAACAGCTTTTGATAACGTACTTAAGGTGTTATTCAGTAAGAAGTTTCTAAAAAATAGTAAAATGCTAAATTGAACTGGTTACAATCTTTACAGTTTTGCGTATTTTTTGTAATTCTTAACTTATACTTTCTCTGAATGCCATTTAATATCTTTAATTACAATTCGTAATCTGCTATTATTAAATAAAATCAGAAAAAATAAACTAATTAGTACTATTCTTTTGGTTCATCTAACTCTTTTGGTTCTTGAGACTCTTGTGAAACCTCGGGCAATTTATTTCTAAAACTTGGTGCAGTATCTCTGCAGGAAACTCTCTTAGTTTTAGACACCATTACCAACAAATCATAACTTAATGTAAATAAGGTTGCCGTTCTAAAGGTATTAAACAACAAGTTTTCTATTTCGGCTTTTGCAGCAACTAAGGATAATTTTTTAAATATATTTTCTGAAATATGACGGTATTTAAATTCGAAAACTTGTTTGCCGTCAATTAAAAAAAAACGAACATAAACATTTTGTAAACCCTCACTTTTTTTCATGGGTTTACTAATGGTTAATTTAACAAAATCATTAATAGTAACGCTTTGTTCCAAGGCTTCAAAAAACTCATTAAAATCGCTCATATTGCAAAGGTAAAATGTTTCAAAAAAAAAACATCACTAAAAAGTGAGGTTTTTTCGATACTATTTATTTTTAATACTTAAAATTTACAAGAACTGTTATACGGTTGCAGCCTCTAACCTTGTTAAGCTTGGTGTTTTTTCAACAAAAGCTTCTAAAACTTTAAAGAAATTTAAAATATCTACTTTTTCATTATTTGCGTTTATTGTTACCAATCTCACAAAGGTGTCTTCTTCAAAAGAACCAAAACCTACAACTGTTTCTTGATGCTCGTATAGGGCAGTACAAAGTGCTGTTGGGTCTATATTTTTATAGTTAAAACAAACAGAAATAGCATCATCAAAACTGTACAAAGTATAATCAGAATTACTTCTAATATAATCTAAAGCAACATTTGCTAGATTAAATTGCTGATCTACAATTTGTTCTAAGCCTTTTGTTCCAATAGACTTCCAGAGTGTCCAAAACTTTAAAGCATCATTTCTTCTTCCACATTGAAAAGATGTTTTCCCTAAGTTAAAATCATCACCATCTGTTTGGTACAAATAATCTGCATCACTACTAAAAGAATTGTGTAAATGCTTCTTATCATTTACTAAGATAATAGAGCAAGTTAATGGCGTGCCTAACATTTTGTGCGCATTGTAGCTAAAAGAATTAGACCTTTCTACTCCTTTTACCAAATATTTGTATTTCTCGCTAAAAATCACACTTCCACAATATGCACCATCTACATGGAGCCAAATATTATACTGCTCTGTAATGTCTGCAATTTTATCTATTGGATCAAAAGCACCTAAAACGGTTGTTCCTGCAGTTGCGTTTACATAAGTTGGAACGCCTCCATTTTTAATATCTTCTTTGATTTGTGCTTCTAAAAAATCTGGAAGCATTCTTCCTACTGCATCTACTTTTATGTATCGAATATTATTCTTTCCTATTCCTGCAAAACTTGCATTTTTTGCATTTGAATAATGACATTCTTCAGAAGTATAAATAATTAATGGTTTTGACATTCCGTTTAATCTACAAAGAGGATCTTTTGCATCTCGCCCCATAATTAGCCCCATATAATTACTCATAGAACCACCAGTTGGAAAAGTACCATTGCTATTGGCACCGTAGCCAATTAAATTGCAAGATTGTCTAATAATTTCTTGCTCTATGCCTACTTGCGGGCCTGCAACCTTATAAGTATACATACTATTATTTAACATAACCGCTAATAGATCTCCCAAAACTGCTTTGCTTTGTCTTCCTCCAAAAAGCTGATTAAAGAATAAATTTGTAGCTGTTTTTGGCGTAGCAACGATTACCTCTCGCAGCAATGTTTTAAAAGAACTGTCTATCATTGCTCCATCATTTAATGAAAGGTCAATTGTATTAAATAATTTGCCGGCCACTATTCTTTCTGCTACCGGATTTTCTGCTTCTTCCGAAATTAAAACTTCAACTAGCTCGTTAAATAGAGCTAAATCATTCTTTATATTAGACATATAATTTTCTTTTCTTTTAATTTTTAATAGTACTTATGCTGTTGTGTCATAATCTAACTCTTTGTGCACAAACGTTTTTGAAGCCTCATTAAATACATTGCAGCTTCTGATTGGCTTGGCATATAAATGCAGTGACATACTTCTTTTATTTGCGCTATTTTCTAAACGATGAAAACCCATAAAGTCTTTCATATAAGTAATGTCATTCTTTTTTGAATACTTAGTTTTTGTAAGTTTTAATGCACCCATTTCATCTTTCTTATAAATAGTTTCTTTAAACTCACCTTCAATAACTTTTACCCAGCACTCTTCTCCACCATGATCATGAATTGAGGTTTGATGCCCTGCACACCAACAAATTAAAATTAATTCAAATTTTTCAGTGTCTGCTATGCAGTTTCTAGTATAGCAATCATTAGACCAATATACGTATTTATCAAAAGTATTTGGTTTTAATTTTAAAGAATGTATTATGTGATTGTAAGTCGTCCTCTCACTTTCTGCAAGTGCAGAAATTAAATCGTTCAGGCCTTTAAGAGTTGTGTTACTTTTTTCTTTAGATTCCAATATAATATCTGGCTGTTTTTGTTAATTTAAAAAATAAAATTAAGGGAAATCCTTATAATTTTAAAAAGCTACTGCTTATCATTTGATGAACAAGCAACATATCAAATATAGTAATTTTTACGCTGTTTTAACTCATTTTTCACTATTTTTAATCAAAAATAAACCAAAAATCATCATTATTCATATTATTTTGGTTACTTTTAAAATTCTATAAAGAACATTTATTACTTGTTTTTTTAGAACTCTATCCAACTCATATTTAAAAAATTAGAAGCAGCATGCAAGACGAAAATTTTATAATTAAAATTGCTGTATTAGCCGTATATGTTGGAATTTTATTTCTAATAGGAATTTTTGCCTCTAGACGTATTAAAAGTATGAGTGATTATTATGTTGGAGGGAAAAAAATGGGCTTTTGGGCGGTAGCTTTTTCAGCAAGAGCAACAGGAGAGTCTGGATGGTTACTTATAGGACTTACAGGAATGGGTGCAATGGCAGGATATTCTGCATATTGGGTTGTTGTTGGCGAATTATTGGGCGTTTTTATTTCTTGGCAATTTATGGCAAAGCGCTTTAAAAAAAGATCAGATGCATATGGTGCCATTACAATTCCAGATTATTTACAGAGCCACTTTAAAACAACTACACATACCCTACGAATTATAGCAGCGAGTATCCTAGTAGTATTTATAGTTATATATGTAGCTTCTCAAATAGACGTTACTGGAGTTGCTTTTAAATCGATGTTAGGAATTGATTACAAGATTGGGGCCCTTATTGGTTTTTTTATTGTGCTTGCTTATATTTTTGTTGGTGGATTTGTAGCTGCTGTCTGGTCTGACTTATTTCAAGGATTACTTATGTTTATTGGTCTTGTTTTATTACCTATAGTTGTATGGTTCTCTATGGATCATGGGGCTGGCGTAACGGCAGGTTTAAATGCAATAGACCCTACACTAACCCAAATAATGGGTAGAAGTACAGACGGTTTTATGAATCTTTTTACCATTCTAGGATTTTCAATGATTGGTTTAGGCTTTCTAGGTTCCCCGCAAGTATATGTGCGCTTTATGTCTATAAAAAATGAAAAAGAAATAGACAAAGGCAAATGGGTAGCAACCGCTTTTACACTATTAACAGACGCGGCAGCAGTAACTATTGGTATTCTTGCGCGTATCTATTTCACAAAAGAAGGGCAAGATCCAGAAGTAATTTTAGGAAATAGTGGGGAAAATGTATTAAGTATGATTACTGAAGAATTTTTACCTACCATTTTAGTAGCTATTTTTGTAGCCATTGTTTTATCGGCAATAATGTCTACTATAGACTCTTTGTTAATATTGGCTTCAAGCGCAATTACAAGAGATTTCTATCAAAAAATATTTAGACCTAATATAAAAGATGAAAGTTTGACAAAAATTTCTAGAATCTCTACGATTATTATGGCATTTACGGCATTAATAATCGCAATGATTATGAATTACGTATCACCCGACAGGCAAATGTTTTGGGTAATTTTATTTGGTTGGTCTGGCATTGCAGCAACTTTTTGTCCAGTAATTATTCTAACTCTTTTTTGGAAAGGGTATTCTGAAAAAGGAGCTATTGCTTCTATGATTTCAGGGTTTTTAGCAGTAATCCTCTTTAATTTTGTCTTTAAAGAAATGCCAGTTGTTGGTCCTTATTTTGTAGCAATTGATGTGCTTGCACCTTCTTTTGCAGTAGCGATGCTTATTGGTTTTTTAGTTTCAAAAAAATATCCACCAAGAGCAGCAGCTATAAAAATGATTGAAGAAATTGACGCTGCTCCTAATTTAGAATAGCAACTACATTATTTTAAAACGACTAATTAATCATTTTTTTTAAAATAGAAAAAGTTTCTTTTTCAAAAAAATCTACAGAACCGTCTGCAAAAAGTACTTGTTTAATGTTTCTTAAAAGTGTTTCTTTTTCTTCTTGAGAAAACTGGTTTTCAGAAATAAAAAGCTGAATTTTATTCAAATTTACCTGAGCTGAATCTACAACTACTTCAGAATGAATTCTATGAAATATCTTTTCGTCTACTTTAGTTCTAATATAGTTTTGCTCTGCAATATCTTCTATATGATTGCAATGTGCTGCATATAGAAGCACATAAGCTTCAAATTCTTTTTTTGTCCAATCTAAATTCATAATTTATAGAGAAATTGGTAAATGTTTTGTGCTCGCCCACTCTGTCCAAGACCCATCGTAAACGGCAACATTATCTAATTTCACAATGGCTGCTCCTAAAGCAAGGATAGCCGCTGTAATCCCAGAGCCACAAGTAAAAATGATTTCTTTTTTATTTTTAAAACTATTAAAAATAGTTATCAATTCAGTTTCAGTTTTCATTTTACCATTGTTCTGAATATCTATAAAAGGTAGATTAACAGAACTGGGTATATGGCCACTCTTAAGATCTTTTCGCGGTTCTGGTGCTGTACCATTATACCTGCCATTTGACCGTGCATCTACAATTAATACTTCTTTATTATCTATAGATCCAAAAACATCCGCAGTAAATTTTAATTTTCTTGGTTGATATCTAACTTTAAAATTCCCTCTTTGCATTTTATTGACCACTATGCTTTCAATAGGAAATCCGCTAGCTTTCCATGCAGGTAAACCACCATCTAATACTACTACATTTTTAAAACCCATTAATTGAAACATCCACCAAACTCTGGGAGAAGAGTACGTTCCTACAGCGTCATAACAAACTACTGTAGCATCTTGATGTATCCCTATTTTTTGAGCTCTTTCTTGAAAATCCTCTGGCGATAAAACGGTATTTGGAAATACTGATTTAGTATCGGAAAAACTGTTTTTTATATCAAAGTAAACAGCACCTTTAATCTGTATTTTTTCCTCAGAAACGAACGTATTCAGACTTACTTTAGGAATTGTACAATCTAGAACAATCAGTTGTTTTAAATCTAAATGAGCATTCAACCAGTCTGCAGAAACTAGAGGTTTATCAATTTTTAAAGACATGGTGTCTATAATTTATTAATCGTTAGTATAATTACTTTACTTTATCATAATTATCATCCCAATTTTTCTCTTCTGGCTTGTCTTTTAATTTCCCTAAAGATTTAGCAACCAACATAGACACTGTAGCATCTCCAGTAACATTTACAGTAGTTCTCATCATATCTAAAGGTCTATCTACAGCAAAAATTAACGCCAAACCAATTGGCAATAATTCTTCAGGAAAACCAACAGATTCTAAAACAATTACTAACATTACCATACCTGCACTTGGTACCGCTGCAGAACCAATAGAAGCTAATAATGCAGTTAACACAATTACTAATTGATTGGAAAAGGTTAAGCCTTCTGGCCAAATTACCTGCATTATAAATACTGCTGCAATTGCTTGGTATAAACTAGTACCATCCATATTAATTGTTGCACCTACGGGTAAAACAAATCCAGAAACTTCTTTATCCACTCCTAAATGTTCTTCTACTCTTTCCATAGTTACTGGCAATGTTGCCGCACTAGAACTAGTCGAAAAGGCCAACAATTGTGCTGGACTAATTTGTTTTAAAAACCACAAAGGAGACTTTTTTGTATAGACACTTACAAGAATTAAATAAAAACAAATCATTAACATCAATCCACCAACTACACAAAGTGCATAGACTAATAATTTTAATAGGATCTCAGTATCATCAAAAGCAATAATTACGTTTGCTAACAAGGCAAAAACAGCGTACGGCGCAAAAAGCATAATTAAATCTACCATTTTCATAACCATTTCATTCAAAGAATCAAAAAAGTCTACTAATGGTTTTGCCTTTTTCTCTGGAATTAATAATAGAGAAATACCAACAAACATCGCAAAAAAGATAATCTGAAGCATACTTGCATCTACAAAAGACTGAAAAATATTACTAGGAAAAATATCTACTAAAGCTTGTAATGGCCCTGCATCTTTCTGAGCAGATGCTTTCACTAATTTATCTGTTACCCCTGCATTTGTTTCGTACTTAACTTTAATTTTCTCAATGGTGTCTGCAGACATTCCTTCACCTGGTTTCACAATATTTACAATTGCCAAACCTATAAAAATAGCTACTAAAGTAGTTCCTACATATATCAAAATGGTTCTTGCTCCCATTTTCTTAATTTTAGAAATATCTTTTAAATCTGAAATTCCTTTAATTAATGAAGCCAATATTAATGGAACTGCAATTAATTTTAAAAGGTTGATAAATATGGTTCCAAATGGTTTAACCCAGTCTGTCACAAAGTCTTTTCCTCCATCAAGAGTATTCATGATAAAACCAAAAGCAATACCTAATGCCATTCCTATTAAAATTTTCCAGTGTAGTGCTAATTTCTTCATTAAATTATTTGATTTATTTAGAACTTGAAAGATAAAAAAATAAGTGACCTAAATTATATATTGTGTCAAATTTTTAGAAAACATTCTTATTTGTTATTAAAATATAAAAATGGTTTCTATTTTATATTTACTATGTAGTACTTTAAAAATTATAACCATTAAATAAAAAAAAGCAAACAAATGTTTGCGCTTTTTTATTATGCTTTACTTTTATAACAAGATCTATAAATTTCTTCATAAACAGGCAATATACTTTCTAGTGTAAATTGTTTGGTATGTTTTTTTGCGTTTTGCTTAAATACTTCTAAAGTTGCAGCTTCTTTTGCAATCAAAATTGCATTTTTCGCCATATCTGCAATATCTCCTAAATTACTTAAGAAGCCTGTTTTTCCATGAATATTTACCTCTGGCAAACCTCCTGTATTTGTAGAAATCACCGCACTCCCTGCTGCCATTGCCTCTAATGCTGCCAAACCAAAACTTTCTGTTTGAGATGGTAATAGAAAAACATCTGTATAACATAATATCTTAGCCACTTCTGTACTGTTTCCTAGAAAGAAAACATCATCAACTAAGTTTAATTCTTTTACCAAGTTTTCTGCTTTTGCTCTCTCTGGTCCTTCACCAATCATTAATAGTTTAGCAGGAATCTCTTTTCTTACTTCACTAAAAATTTTAACTACGTCTTCTACTCTTTTTACAGGTCTAAAGTTACTTACGTGTGTAAATATTCTTTCATTCGGTTTTGCCAATGCTATTCGTTTACACTCTTCTTTGTTTGCATTGTCGTATTTTTTTACATCAATAAAATTATAGATTACTTTAATATCTTTTGTAATATTGAATAACTTATTGGTAGTCTCTTTTAAGTTATTAGAAACTGAGGTTACAACGTCAGAGTTATTTATACTAAATTCTACAGCAGATTTATAGTTTGGGTGACTGCCAACTAGCGTAATATCTGTGCCGTGCAATGTAGTTACTACTCTTACATCTAGACCCTTCTCTTTTAACATTTGCTTTGCCATATATGCTGCATACGCATGCGGTATGGCATAATGCACGTGTAGTACTTCTAAGCTATATTTTCTAACAACTTCAACCATTTTTGTAGAAAGGGCCAATTCATAAGGCTGATATTCAAAAAGTGGATATTCTTCAATTACAACTTGATGAAAATGTAGATTATGAGATAAAAAGTCTAAACGAACTGGCTGGTTATATGTAATAAAATGAATTTCATGCCCCTTATCTGCCAAAGCCATTCCTAACTCTGTTGCTACTACTCCACTTCCGCCAAATGTTGGATAACATACAATACCTATTTTCATGCAATTATTTAAATATTAAATTATTTAGAGATTGAAAAAATTAAAAAATTAAACCTTTAATTCTTTAGTGGTAAATATAAAAGTATTCTTACAATTTAACTCAAAATAAAAGCATAAAAAAAGCTTTTCAATTTAATTGAAAAGCTTTTTTAAAAATATAAATTTTAAAATACTTTTTAATAATCTCCTAAAGTTTCAGGGTTTTGAGCTAAAGCGCTTTCTAACTGAACATCACTTGGCGCCTTTCCGTGCCATGCGTGAGTATGCATCATAAAATCTACACCGTTACCCATTTCTGTATGTAATAAAATACAAACAGGCTTTCCTTTTCCTGTTAATGATTTTGCTTTCGCCAATCCTGCTAGCACTGCATCAATGTCATTTCCTTTTTCTACATCTAAAACATCCCAACCAAAAGCTTCAAATTTTGCTCTAATACTTCCCATTGGTAGCACATCATCTGTAGCACCGTCAATCTGCTTTCCGTTTAAATCTATTGTTGCAATTATGTTATCAACATTTTTTGCTGATGCATACATAATTGCTTCCCAGTTCTGCCCTTCTTGCAATTCTCCATCACCATGCAAAGTATATACTATTTTATTGTCTCCATTTAATTTTTTAGCTTGTGCTGTTCCCAAACCTACAGACATTCCTTGTCCTAAAGAACCAGAAGCAATTCTTACTCCAGGTAAACCTTCATGGGTTGTTGGGTGCCCTTGTAACCTAGAATCTAACAATCTAAACGTTGCTAATTCTGCTACAGGAAAAAAGCCACTATGAGCCAAAACACTGTAAAAAACAGGAGATATATGTCCGTTTGATAAAAAGAATACATCTTCGTTATTTCCATCCATAGAAAACTCAGTAGAATATTCCATTACTTCTTGATATAAACAAGTAATAAACTCAGCACACCCTAAAGACCCACCTGGATGTCCAGAATTTACTTTGTGCACCATTCTTAAAATGTCTCTACGCACTTGTTGCGTAAAATCTTGTAATTTTTGTGTTGTTGGCATTTTGTTATTTTAATTTTATAAAGGCAAAAATACAAAAGTGAATGCTTTTGTATTTGTTTTCTACTATATTTATTTATCTTTTATTAACAGAGTTGTTACTATGTCTTTTGTTTCTTTTTCTTGGCAGCTGGAAATAGCACATTATTTAATATTAAACGATACCCTGGTGAGGTTGGGTGCAGGTCTAATTCTGTTTTTGGATCACCAATTCTGTGGGTATAATCTTCAGGGTCGTGGCCACCATAAAACGTAAACATTCCTTTTCCTTTAGTGCCATGAATGTAACGCGCTTCTCTATTTACTTGATTTTCACCTAAAACCAAAACATTACTTTTTACTGTGCTTCTATCAAAAGAGGTTGTTTGCCCCATAAAACCTTTTACTAACGTAGTATGATTTTGAGTTAACATAGTGGGTACAGGATCCCATTTTGCAGAAAACGCTACTAAAGAAAAGTAATCTGACGTTTTAGGTATTTTTCGTTTTCTTGTCATATCTATTGTTGAAAACTCATATGTAGTAGGGTTTCTAATTAATTGGTAATTTTTAAAAGCGAATGTTTTATTAAAGTTTATCTGTGATTGATAGTTTATAGTTGTTGCATCTCCATCGAACATTGCTTCTGCAATATCAATACCCTCTGCAGATAAAGCAATGTCAAAACTATCTGTTGCAGAACACATAGCAAACATAAATCCACCTCCAATTACATAATCTCTAATTTTTTTCGCAACTGCTAATTTTTCTTGTGATACTTTATTGTACCCCAATTCTGTTGCTAATTTTTCAGACCTTAGTTTGCTCTCTATATACCAAGGTGCAGTTCTAAATGCGCCATAAAATCGACCATATTGTCCTGTAAAATCTTCATGATGCAAATGCAACCATTCATATATTAGTAGTTTATCTTCTAAAACTTCTTTGTCATAAATAACATCAAACGGAATTTCTGCGTACGTTAACACCATTGTCACAGCATCATCCCAAGGCATTTTATCTTTTGGCGAATAGACTGCTATTTTTGGTGCTTTCTCTAGCGTTACTGCATCTTGATTTGAAGAGGGTGCAGCAATTTCCTGCAATATTAATTGTGCTTTTGCATCAGAAATTATTTGATATGAAACACCACGAATTTTACATTCCTTTTGTATTAATTTATTATTTTCTATTAGAAATGCACCTCCATCATAATTTAACAACCATTTCGATTTTATATCTACTTCTAAAGCAAAATAAACAATGCCATATGCTTTTAAATGATTTTTCTGATTGTCATTACTCATTGGAACGTATATAAAAGATGCCCAAATTGAGTTTGAGATGAAGAGGAATATTAGTACGTGAAGGAGTTTTTTCATATCTAAATCTAAAATACACAATTACTTTGAGGCAATTGTGTATTTCTATCATTTTATTGTTTTTTACCTAATGCCTATTATGGGTTAAAAAGGAACATCATCTACATCATCACCAAAAGCATCTTTTGGCTCAATTCTTTGATCCGGAAAAACATCATCCGGAAAATCTGCATTCATAGAAGATTGAAATTCTGAGCTAAAACCTTCTTCTAAATCCGAGAATTTTGCTAAATGCCCTGTAAACTTCAATCGAATATTATCTAAACCACCATTTCTATGTTTTGCAACAATAAATTCTCCTTGCCCCTCACATGGCGTGTGTTCATCATCATCCCATTCTGTCATTCCGTAGTATTCTGGTCTAAAAATAAACGACACAATATCTGCATCTTGCTCAATTGCACCAGATTCACGTAAATCTGAAAGTAAGGGTCTTTTGCTACCTCCACGGGTTTCTACCGCCCGAGATAATTGAGAAAGTGCAATTACAGGAACCTCTAATTCTTTTGCCAATGCTTTTAAATTCCTAGAAATCATAGAGATTTCTTGTTCACGATTTCCTCCCGATTTTCCTCCGGCGGTCATTAATTGTAAATAATCGATTACAATAATTTTTACGCCGTGTTGCGAAACTAAACGTCTTGCTTTTGCTCGTAAATCGAACACAGAAAGAGATGGCGTATCATCAATAAAAATAGGTGCATCAGATAATTTCTTAACCTTTACATTTAATTGCTCCCATTCATGTGGTTCTAAGTTTCCTTTTCTTAGTTTTTCTGAAGTCAGACCTGTTTCAGATGAAATCATTCGGGTTATTAACTGCACAGAAGACATCTCTAATGAAAAAACGGCTACACCATGTCCAAAATCGATTGCCATATTTTTTGCCATCGAAATTACAAAGGCTGTTTTTCCCATACCAGGACGGGCAGCAATAATCACTAAATCAGATGGCTGCCAACCAGAAGTTAACGCATCTAATTTGGTAAAACCAGTTTGTAAACCAGACATTCCCTCAGAATTACCTATTTCTTGAATCTTTGCTAATGCTTGTTTTACAAGAGAACCTGCTTGTTCAGAACTCTTTTTTAAATTCCCTTGGGTAACCTCAAAAAGTTTTGCTTCTGCATCATCTAATAACTCGAAAACATCGGTACTCTCGTCATAGGCATTTTCTATAATTTCACTTGAAATAGAGATTAATTTACGTTGAATGTATTTTTGAAGTATAATTCTAGCATGAAACTCAATATGTGCAGAAGAAGCTACTTTTTGAGTTAAACGAATCAAATATAAATCGCCCCCTACAAAGTCTAACTTTCCATTTTTTCTTAAAAGATTAGAAACCGTTAAAAGGTCAATTGGTTCAGAGTTTTGAAACAATTCATAAATAGCCGCGTAGACCTCGTTATGTTTTTGGTCATAGAAAGCATCGGCACTTAAGACATCAATTACATCATCAATTCCTTTTTTATCAATCATCATTGCACCCAAGACAGCTTCTTCCAATTCCACTGCCTGTGGCGGAATCTTTCCTTTCTCAAGACTAATAATCCTACTCTTGTCTATCTTTTTACCTCCGATTTCCTTCGTTTTCTCCATGATTACAAATGTACTTTTTTACTTGGTTCCTCTTTATTAAAACGACACTTAAATTTGTAAACAATTTTTGTAAACTAAATTGTTATTATCTTGTTAATAACCAGTCAACTTCTATTTTAATATCTTATTTTTAACGGAATGAAAATAAATAAGAAACATCTTTTAGGTACTATTTTTCTTCCCATACAGGTTATCTTAGTGCAATTGGCAGCTAAAAACCCTGCCTTTATAGAAGATTATTATTCAAACGGAATCTACCCAAATATCGCTGCTTTTTTAAGAATTATTTTTGGTTGGATTCCTTTTTCTGTGGGAGATTTATTAATTGCTTTCCTATTATTAATTTTTATTCGCTTTATCTACAGGTTAATACAAGCTAGATTTCGCAGTGCTCTTCCAAAAGTTATTCACTTTACAGCAATTTTATCTTTGGTCTATTTTTGTTTTTATCTTTTCTGGGGATTGAACTATTACAGAAAGCCCTTAGTCGAAAATCTAGCATATCAACAAAAAGAATATAGCACAGCACAACTTCAAAAAATAACAGAAACTATTATTCAAAAACTAAATTATTATCAACTAGAAATTACTAAAAACGATACTATAAAAGTAGAAAACAAGTATTCACAAAAGAAAATGTATAGTTTAGCAATTGATGGATATACTCATTTAGAAAAAGACTTCCCACAGTTAAAATACCAATACAAATCTATTAAAAGTTCTTTGATGAGTTTGCTACAAACCTATATCGGAACCGGTGGATATCTGAATCCGTTAACTGGTGAAGCTCAGGTAAACGACCGGATTCCAAAAACAGGTTACCCAACAACAATTTGTCATGAGATGGCACACCAAATAGGATTTGCAGCAGAAAATGAAGCTAATTTTGTTGGTTTTTTAGCAGCAAATTATAATGATGACGTTTTCTTTAAATATGCCAGCTATCGAATGGCGTTTGGATATTGTATTTCAGAACTTAGAAAGCGCGACCGCAAGCTAACAAAAGAACTTTGGAAAACAGTTCACATAGGTGTTGGAAAAGATTTTAACGCCAGCTATCAGTTTTGGCAAAGCTATAATAATCCGTTTGAACCTCTTGTAAAAAAAGGTTACAACGCTTATTTAAAAGCCAATAAACAAGATAAAGGTATTGCATCTTACAGCTATGTAGTAAATTTATTTATCCATTATTTTGAAAACTTAGAAGATGTTTAATTTTCTTAAAATTATGTTAAAACAACTT
>CAJXTJ010000040.1 GCA_913061165.1 uncultured Polaribacter sp. | reverse complement strand
GATGTAGAGAGGTCTCGTGGGCTCGGAGATGTGTATAAGAGACAGTTATCAAACAGTACTTTATCAAATTGAAACATTGCCAATTTAAAATCATTAATTACATCATCATTTGTATTACTACCAAAAGCAACTTCTCTAGATTTCAATAGCATGTCTTCATCAGCCATTTTTGCAATTTTAGCCATTTTGTAGCCATTTTTACTTAATAAGACAACATTTAAAATCTTTTGTAAATTTTCATGAGAATAATATCTAATATTGGTATCTGTTCTTTTAGGCTCTAATAAATTATATCTTTTTTCCCAAATACGAATTGTATGTGCCTTAATGCCTGAAATATTTTCAAGGTCTTTTATAGTAAAATCTTGCTGAATGTTCTCCAAATTATATGTTTTGAGGTAATCAAATATATAAAATTTTAAACTCAATAAAATATATATTTATAAAATTGTAACATTTAATACATTTGCATTACTAATAAATAAATAAATAAGTTAATAATTGCAAAAAGATTTAGAAAATAAATTTTTATTAGACTTTGAAGCAAATCAAAATATAGTTCATAAAATTTGTAGCATTTATACTACAAACAAAGACGCTCATAATGATTTATTTCAAGAAATAACCATACAGGTTTGGAAGAACTACCTCAAATTTAGAGGCGACTCTAAATTTAGTACTTGGATGTATAGAGTTGCCTTAAATACTGCAATTTCATTATATAGAAAATCTACTAGAAAAGTAAAAACACAAGATTTTAGTACTTTTGCTTATAAAATTGAATCTACCCCTTATGATGATACAGAGGAAATACAGTTAAAAGCACTTTACGCGGCAATTCATCGATTAAATGACATAGAAAAAGCACTTATCTTTTTATATTTAGAAGATAAACCTTATAAAGAAATATCAGAAACATTAGGAATTACGAATGTAAATGCAAGAGTGAAAATGAACAGAGCAAAAGAAAAATTAAAAAACATCTTAAACCCATAATTATGGATTTATTAGACAAATATAAAAAGGCCTGGAAAAATCAACCAGAAGAGGCTAGTAAACGCTCTACTGTAGAGATTTATAAATTAGCACAATCAAAGTCATCTTCTATTGTAAAATGGATCTTTATTATTGGTATTCTTGAGTTTGTAATTTTAAATTCTCTCTATTTTTTTATAGATATGGATGAAGCTTATGCTGAATACAAGAAATTAGGTTTGATAAATTTTATTTTTTATTCTCAAATTGTGGCCTATACCATCTTATTTTACTTTTTAGTAATGTTCTATTTGAATTACAAAAGAATTTCTGCAACAGATTCTACGATCAACTTAATGAAAAAAATAATTAAAACTAGAAAAACTGTTAGAAATTATGTTCTTTTTAATCTCGGTTATATGGTATTAGTCATGGTTGTAGCTACCATTGCATCTATTCAAACGAACTTAGAAGATTTAAATAATAAAAAAATTCTTTTTATAGTTTTTGCATCACTGATTGCCACTTTATTGATTTTAGGAATTTTATGTTTATTCTACCAATTATTGTACGGTTTTTTATTGAAAAAATTAAATAGAAATTATAAAGAATTGGGCAAATTAGACAGGAAAGATTAAAGATTTTTTTAGCATCTTCAATTTTAACTATTGTTAATTTTTACTTTTAAAATTTTGAAGCGCTTTTAAAAGAACTTCGTGCATTTCATTTGAATAATCTAAATGCGTAACAATTCTAATTCTACCTGCACCCATTGGCGTTAATAGAATGTTATTCTCTTTCATTTTTTTAATAAAATTGTCGGCACCTATTTTTTCATCCACATAAAAAATTACAATATTGGTTTCTATTTCCTCTAACTTGGTAACATACGAAGCTACACTTAAAACCGCTCCAATTTCTTTTGCTTTTTGATGATCTTCTTCCAAGCGATTTATATGATTATCTAAAGCATAAATACCCGCAGCTGCTAAAAAACCAACTTGCCTCATTGCACCACCCAATAATTTTCTAATTCTTAACGCTTTTGCGATGTGTTCTTTAGAACCTAATAAAATAGAACCAATTGGTGCTCCTAAACCTTTAGACAGGCAAATAGAAATAGTATCAAACAAATGTCCATACTGCTCTGCAGATTCATTTTTAGCAACCAAAGCATTAAATAAGCGCGCACCATCTAAGTGAAAAGCCAAGCTATTTTCTTTAGCTATTTTTTGAATTTTCTCTAATTCAGAAAAATCCCAGCACGCACCACCTCCTTTATTTGTAGTATTTTCTATACAGATCAACCTTAAGTAGGGCACATGAATATCTGCCCTACCAGCAACAGCTTCTTCTAATTGAGCCGCAGTAAACATACCTCTTTGTCCGTCAATTAATTTGCAAGTAACTCCAGAATTAAACGCTGCTCCTCCACCCTCGTAATTGTAAACATGAGCATACTTGTCACATATTAATTTATCTCCAGGTTGGGTGTGTAATTTTATGGCCGTTTGATTTGCCATGGTTCCTGAAGGAAAAAATAATGCATCTTCCATACCGAACATTTTTGCGGCTTTTTCCTGCAATTTATTTACGGTTGGATCACTTTTAAAAACATCATCACCAACTTTTGCATGCATCATTGCCTCCAACATTTTTCCTGTTGGTTTTGTTACTGTATCTGAAATTAGGTCTATAATCATCTCTTTATTTTGTATTTAATTTCAATAACTATTTAAAATTTTTAAATATCTCGGGGTAAATCTTTTATTATTTTAATAAAACTATCAATCATTATAACCAATCCCTTCTCATAGCGAACCTACATAAATAAATTCAGTATTTAAATCCTCTATTTGAAGAAATATTTTATTTGAGTTATCATCATAATAATAAAAAGAATTAGTAGTGCTTTTTTCATGTTTAATTAATTTTCTATAAATCTATAAAATATCTATCAACTTTTAAAACGAGAAATCTTAAAATTTCATTTATTTTTGTTGAGCTTATGATTACACAAGACCAACTTAAAGATATTGCTTCTAGAATTGAGAAATTAAAATCTTATTTAGAGATTGATAAAAAACTCGTAGAAATAGCAAACGAAGAAGAAAAAACGGTAGATCCAGATTTTTGGAACGACCCGAAAGCCGCGGAAGTATTCATGAAAGACTTACGTTTTAAGAAAAGATGGGTAGAAGATTATCACAAAACCATTACTTTAAACGAGGATGTGGTCGTATTATATGATTTTTATAAAGAGGGTGAAGTTGAAGAAAAGGAAGTTGTAGAGCAATTTGAAATTACCAATACTTTTTTAGAAGACTTAGAGTTTAGAAATATGCTCTCTGAAGAAGGAGATTCTTTGTCTGCAACTATACAAATTAATGCGGGTGCCGGAGGAACAGAAAGCTGCGATTGGGTAGAAATGTTGTCTAGAATGTACACTATGTGGGCAGAAAAGCAAGGTTTTAAATTAAAAACGCTCAATTATCAGGCAGGCGATGTGGTGGGAATTAAAACAATTACTATAGAAATTGAAGGCGATTATGCTTTTGGTTGGTTAAAAGGAGAAAATGGGGTACACAGGTTGGTACGCATTTCACCTTTTGATTCTAATGGAAAACGACATACTACCTTTGGGTCTGTATATGTTTTCCCTGTTGCTGACGATTCTATTGAAATAGACATAAATCCTGCAGATATAGAAATTGTAACTGCCCGTTCTAGTGGCGCCGGAGGACAAAATGTAAATAAGGTTGAAACAAAAGTTCAGTTGACACATAAACCTTCTGGAATTCAAATTTCATGTTCTAACTCTCGCTCTCAACATGATAATAGAGCCACGGCAATGAAAATGTTGAAATCTCAATTATATGAAATTGAACTGCAAAAACAACAAGCAGCAAGAGATGAGATTGAATCTGGTAAATTAAAAAACGAATGGGGTAGTCAGATTAGAAATTATGTGATGCATCCTTATAAACTAGTAAAAGATGTAAGAACTGCTTATGAAACCGGGAATGTAGATAATGTTATGAATGGAGATATTGATCCGTTTTTAAAATCTTATTTAATGAAAAATGGGCAGAAAAACGTTTAGCAATTAGTGAAATAAAAAATTGCAGAAACTGATACCTATTTAAACTTTGAAAAAAATGATAAAAATATACCACAATCCGCGTTGCAGAAAATCTAGAGAAGGTTTAACTATTTTAGAGAATTCTGGAAAAGAATTTCAAATAATAAAGTATTTAGAGGAGGTTCCATCAGAAGCAACCTTAAAAGAAATTATTAGTTTATTAGGCATTTCTCCCATTCAATTAGTTCGGAAAACAGAACAAATCTGGAAAGAAAATTACAAAGGAAAAGAATTATCCGATATTGAAATCATCAAAGCAATGATAGAAAATCTGAAGTTAATAGAGCGCCCTATTGTTATTCATAAAAACAAAGCAGTTATTGGCAGACCTCCAGAAAATATTATTAGTATTATTTAAATTGTTTTGATTTAAACTCTTTAACTTTTCTTTAACTAAAGAAAAGTTAAACTAAAAGTAAAATCGACAGTCTAAACAAAAAAATAAAATTTTGATTAAAAAATTTACTCTATTTATTTGTTGCTTTTTTGGAATAGCAACACTGTTTTCTCAAAAATTAAATACTTCAAATTCGGTTATAATTTCTGGTAAAGTTATAGATTCTAAAAGTAAACAACCCTTAGAATACGCCACAATTATTATAAAAAACACTATCACCCAAGAGATTTCTGGAGGTGTAACGAACCTAGATGGTTTTTTTTCTATTGAAATACCAAAAGCAACCTATGCTATAGATATTGCATTTATTTCCTTCCAATCTGTGAAATTTCCAGAAGAAAGTATTATTTCTAATAAAGACTTAGGGGTTATAAAATTATCTGAATCTACTAATGGTTTGGATGAAATAGTTATTGTAGCAGAAAAAACTACAGTAGATATTCGTTTAGATAAACGTATTTATAATGTTGGAAAAGACATGACTGTAAAAGGAGGAACTGCTTCGGATGTTCTAGACAATGTGCCTTCTGTAAATGTAGATGTAGAAGGAAATGTAAGCTTAAGGGGAAATGAAAACGTTCGTATTTTAATTGACGGTAAACCTTCTGCTTTAGTAGGTTTAAGCGGTGCAGAAGCACTAAGACAATTACCGGCAGACGCTATTGAGAGAGTCGAAGTAATTACCTCACCATCTGCAAGGTATGATGCAGAAGGAACTGCAGGGATTTTAAATATTATTCTAAGAAAAGGAAAAGCTTTAGGCTTTAATGCTTCTATAAATACTACTGTTGGAAATCCAGATCAATTACAATTAGCAACCAATTTAAATCAAAGAGGTATAAAAACGAACCTTTTCTCTAACTTCGGATATAATTATAGAAACGGGCCAGGAAACTCTTACACTGATTTAAGAAATCTTACTAATGGTGTGGTTACAAGTTCTAGGATAGAAGATAGGCAATGGGCACGAAAAAGAAATAGTTTTAACGCTAGTATGGGTTTAGAATATTTTCTAACGAAAGAAAGTTCTATAACAGGAGTCGTTTTTTATACACATACCAAAGGTGGGGATTTATCAGAAAATAACATTCAAGAATTTAATGCTAATAATCTTATTACTGATAGTGCAATTAGAATTCAAAATGAAGATTCTAATGACGAAACAGTTCAATATTCTTTAAATTATACAAATAAATTTAATAAAAACGGTCATAAATTAACGCTAGACCTTCAGTATAGTGATAGTAAAGAAGATGAAGAAGCGATCAATATAGAAACAGGTTTTACAGACGAAACTAACATTACAAACGAATCATCAAAAAACACCTTACTACAAGCAGATTATATTTTACCAATTGGCGAAGATGCTCAATTTGAAGCAGGCTATCGAGGAGATTTTCAAGATTTAACTTCAGATTTTTTAGTTACGCCAGTTTCAGATCCAAATTTCGACCCATCAAATAACTTAGAATTTGGTCAAAATATTCACGCATTTTACACACAATATGGAAATAAATTTAACAAACTTTCTTTATTGCTAGGGCTGCGTTTGGAAACTACAGATGTGAAGGTTCGGTTGTTAAATTCTAATGAAAACAACGATTTTAGTTATACAGAGTTATTTCCAACAGTAAATATTGGTTATGAAGCAACAGAAAAACAAAGCTTTACTTTAGGGTACAGTAGACGTATAAGAAGAGCACGTTTTTGGTATTTAAACCCGTTTGAATCAAGAAATAGTCAGAATATTATTTTTAAAGGAAATCCAGCTTTAATACCAACTTTTACAAACTCTTTCGATTTGGGATACTTAAACCGAATTGGTAAATTAACTTTAAACTCCTCTATTTATTATCAACATTCTACAAATAATATTAGTAGAGTTACTAGGCAAGAAATTAGAGAAATTAATGGTAATGACGAATCTGTATTAATAAGAGAACCTATCAATTTAGCATCAGAAGATAGATATGGACTTGAATTTACAGCCAATTATAATGCAACTAAAATAGTAAAGTTCGACGGAAGTTTTAATTTATTCAACTCTAAAACAGCAGGGATTTACACCTATGATTTCTTAGATCCAACGTCAAATACTACGAATACAATTACAGAAGATTTAAGTAATAGCAACACAAGCTGGAGAGCTCGTTTTAATGCTAGAGTGACTTTACCTTATAAAATAGAATGGCAAACTAGATTAACCTATCGAGGTCCAAGCGAAAGTGCACAAAATGTAAGTGAAGGAATTTTCTCAACAAACTTAGCGTTCAGCAAAGATATTTTAAAAGAGAAAGGAACTTTGGTTTTAAATATAAGTGATGTATTTAATTCAAGAAAAAGTAACACTGTAAACTATACACCAAATAGAGATGCCCCTACAAATATCTCGGATCAAACTTTTCAATGGAGAATGCGTCAAATATCTTTAAACTTCACCTACAGATTTAATCAACAAAAAAAACAACAAAATGGTGGAAGAGAAAATGGCGGTGGAGAAGAATTTGAAGGTTGATTTTTTTGATGTTCGAGCGAACTTTACAGACTGTCTTTTTGTTACCATAATTACAAATCACTTTTTTTTGTGTGATTTGGCAAACTCATTATACCTAGGATGATACTTCGTAAACCTACAATGGCACTTATTAAATGAAATATAAGAAGGATACCTATCAATAAATAATAGCCTCGCAATTAAACCCATAAAAAAACTCGTCCAATTTCTTGGACGAGTTTTTTTTTATAAAATATATTTTAAGAAAACTACTTTCCCTCGGCAGCTTGCTTTGCTTCTTTTTTTAATTTTAAATTTTCCCAGATAGTTCCACCAATCCAATAAGGTACTACAAATGTTAATAAAAATATTAACAACCAGAAACCAGCTGTAAAAACAAACATGAATAAAACCAAACCTGAAAATTGAGAAAAATCTAACATTATACTATTTTTAATAATTTATAAAGCAAAAATAAGACATATTTTCAAATTCTGCTATCTTAAAGTAAAATTTTTCAATAGTATTTTATACTGCTTGTTAATAACGAATCTGCTTAGTTTTTCGTAAATTTGTACATCTTAAAATTATACTCTTTTATTATGAAATATAGAATTGAAAAAGACACCATGGGGAATGTAGAAGTTCCTGCAGATAAATATTGGGGTGCACAAACAGAACGCTCGCGTAACAATTTTAAAATTGGGGTAGCAGCTTCAATGCCTTTGGAGATTGTATATGGATTTGCTTATTTGAAAAAAGCAGCTGCTTATACAAATGCAGATTTAGGTGTTTTAACAGAAGAAAAAAGAGATTTAATAGCGCAAGTTTGCGATGAAATTTTAGAAGGAAAACTAGATGACCAGTTTCCTTTAGTAATCTGGCAAACAGGCTCTGGTACGCAATCTAACATGAACGTGAATGAAGTTATTGCAAACAGAGCTCATGAAATTGCAGGTCATATAATTGGTGAAGGCGAAAAAACTATTCAACCAAATGATGATGTAAATAAATCGCAATCTTCCAATGATACATTTCCAACAGGAATGCATATTGCTGCTTTTAAGAAAATTGTAGAAAATACAATTCCAGGGATAGAGCAATTAAGAGATACATTAAAAACAAAATCAGAAGCATTTAAAGACGTTGTTAAAATTGGAAGAACCCATTTAATGGATGCTACTCCGCTTACTTTAGGTCAGGAGTTTTCTGGTTATGTAGCGCAGTTAAACTTTGGTTTAAAAGCATTAAATAATACGTTAGAGCACTTGAGTCAACTTGCTTTAGGAGGAACAGCTGTAGGAACAGGATTAAATACACCTGCAGGTTATGATGTATTGGTTGCGAAATATATTGCAGAATTTACAGCGTTACCATTTATAACTGCAGAAAATAAATTTGAGGCTTTAGCAGCCCATGATGCACTAGTAGAAACGCATGGCGCATTAAAACAAGTAGCAGTCTCTTTGAATAAAATTGCTAATGATATTCGCATGATGGCATCTGGACCAAGATCTGGAATTGGAGAATTAATTATTCCTGCAAATGAGCCAGGCAGTTCTATTATGCCAGGAAAGGTAAATCCTACGCAAGCAGAAGCTATTACTATGGTTTGTGCGCAAGTAATGGGCAACGATGTTGCTGTAACTGTTGGTGGTACACAAGGGCATTACGAATTAAACGTTTTTAAACCAATGATGGCCGCAAACGTTTTACAATCTGCTCAATTAATTGGAGATGCTTGTGTGTCTTTTGATGTTAACTGTGCTGCAGGTATTGAGCCTAATCATTCTAGAATAACTGAATTGGTAAACAATTCTTTAATGCTAGTAACTGCTTTAAATACCAAAATAGGGTATTATAAAGCTGCAGAAATAGCAAATACTGCCCACGAAAACGGCACAACATTAAAAATTGAAGCTGTTCGTTTAGGGTATGTTACCGCAGAAGAATATGACGAATGGGTAAAACCAGAAAACATGACTGGTGGGCTTTAAAAAATAAACACTTGGCTACGCCAACTAAATCTAGAATACTAAAGTTTATGACAAACCATGAAGAGTTTATGAGTACCGCAGTAAAAGCTGCTTTGCAAGGAATGAGTAATAATGAAGGTGGCCCTTTTGGTTGTATTGTAGTAAAAGATGGTGAAGTTATTGGAAGTGGTAATAATAAAGTAACTTCTACCAACGACCCAACTGCCCATGCAGAGGTTACCGCAATCAGAGACGCCTGTAAAAACATTGGCTCTTTTCAATTAGATGGTTGTATTATTTATACTTCTTGCGAACCTTGCCCGATGTGCCTTGGTGCTATTTACTGGGCAAGACCAGACAAAGTATATTATGGAAGCAACCAGCAAGATGCTGCAAATATAGGTTTTGATGATGCATTTATTTATAAAGAAATTCCACTTCCTTATGAAGAAAGAAGTATTCCGTTTGAACAAGTAGGAAGAAAAATTGCATTAGAACCCTTTGAGAAATGGACAGAAAAGCAAGACAAAATAAAATATTAAAATTAAAGAATCTGAAGCTAAAACTTCAGATTTTTTATTCATTATAGATACCGTTCTTTCACAATATTTATATGATGTATTTGATGCCCAGAAAATAAATATCCTAGCGCTCTAACAGACATTTTATTGTTTGAAGCAACTCCAGTTCTTAAAAAAGCTTCCTTAGAAAAACTTTTGAATAATTGAATGGAAGATTTTCTTAAAACCTTCATTTCATCTAATAAATCATAATAATCTCTTTCGTTTGCAGTATCGTTATCAACAAAAATATCCTGGTCAAATCCGGGCAATGGAGTTTGATCATTTCTTGCAAAACTCAAAGCTCTATAGCAAAAAACTCTCTCGGTATCTATTATATGCTGTATCAACTCTTTTAACGTCCACTTTCCTGAGGCATAAGAATAACTATGTTTCTTATCTGGTAAATTACGCAATACGCTTTCAAATTCATCTTGAGCACTTTCTAAGTTTTCTATAATTGTTTTATCTTTTAAGGCAGATAACTGCATATATTGTTCAAAATAAGGAGCATATTCTGTTTTTGGAATCATTTTAAATAATTTTAAGTATTAAAATATAGCACTACCATCACAAATGTACTTTTTATAAGTGTAAAGCTATATTTTTATTTTAATTTCGTTGTTCATTTTAGCGCATGTTCTACCGACAAAGAAAATACTTTCAATTCTTATTAAAATCTAGCAACCAACACGGAGTGCACTCTCCTTTTGTATATCAATTAGTTACAAAATGTTTGTATAAAAAAATAGATAAAAATTCATGGAAAACCTTTCAAAAATCTAACAATGAATTGCTTAAAAATTTTAAAAATAAAAACTTAATAAGTTCTCATAAAAAAATGAGAATCTTACTAAAACTTATTCATTATTTTAAGCCAAAAAACAATTTAGAAATTGCTGGTTCTTTAAATTTAGGAGTTATTGCGCTTGCAATGAATTCTAGTAATTCATGTGTTACAACTATAGTAAATACTCCCACAGAAATTTCAGAAGTTACACTAAATAGAAAATTTGATTGTGTATACTTTCACAAAAATCAAATAACCCTTAAAACTTTTAATACCTGTTTGAAAACAATTAATAACAACTCTTTTTTTATTTTTAATGATATCTATGGGAACTCAGAAACCATAAAAAACTGGTCATCTATAAAAAATCATCCAAAAGTAAAAGTTAGTTTAGATCTTTTCTACTTTGGAGTAATTTTCTTTAGAAAAGAACAAGCAAAAGAACACTTTAAAATAAGAGTCTAGTTATTTATCTGTTAAAACATATAAATAATAAATGTTATGATTTTTAAACTTTGTAACTTTGGTAAGTTAAAACGATACAACTAAAATAAAAATGAAAATATATACTAAGACTGGTGATGAAGGAACAACTGCCCTATTTGGCGGTACAAGAGTTAAAAAATATAATTTACGTATTGAAAGTTACGGCACTGTAGATGAATTAAATTCATATATTGGTTTAATAAAAGATCAAGAAATTTCAACAGATTCAAAAGAATCGCTTTTAAAGATTCAAAATGAATTATTTACTTTAGGTGCGATGTTGGCAACTCCCCCAGAGAAAGAAACCTTAAAATCGGGGAAAGAGCGTTTAAATATTCCTAAAATTAATGATAAGTCTATTCTTTTCTTGGAAAATGAAATCGATAAAATGGATGAAGTACTTCCTCAAATGACTCATTTCATTCTTCCTGGAGGCCATCAAGCAGTGTCATTCTGTCACGTTGCTAGATGTGTTTGCAGACGTGCAGAACGTCTATCTGTAGAATTAAATGATCAAGAAGCTATAAATAATGACATACTAAAATATTTAAACAGACTGTCTGACTACCTTTTTGTATTGGCACGAAAATTGTCTAAAGATTTACAAATAGAAGAATTAAAGTGGATTCCTGAGAAAAATTAAAACGTTCTTTTTTTATCGAGCTGAAGAAATTTTAAAAAAATATATTTTACTTAAAACACTGATTTTAAGCAATTAATAAAAATTTAAAATAACTTCACAATAAATTTCTTAAAAAAGACTTGCATAATTCAGCAAAAAAATTATTTTTGCACAAAATTAAACAATAAGAAATGTATTGGACATTAGAATTAGCATCTTATTTAGCAGATGCACCTTGGCCAGCAACCAAAGACGAGTTAATTGATTATGCTATTAGAACTGGATCTCCGTTAGAAGTAGTAGAAAACCTACAAGATATTGAAGATGAAGGTGATGCATATGACTCAATTGTTGAGATTTGGCCAGATTATCCGACTGAAGATGATTATCTTTGGAACGAGGATGAATACTAAAAAAACAATTTAAATATAAAAAGTCTCAATAGAGGCTTTTTTTTTGTTTTTGTTTTAACAACAGTAAATATAATTTCCCTAGCTTGTAAAACCCTGATATACAAAACAATAATTCAGCAGTATTTTTTGCTGACAAAAACATAGATATAATGAGTATTTTAAATTCCGTAATAAAACTTTTTGTCGGAGACAAACAACAGAAAGATTTAAAAATTTTACAACCGGTTGTAGACGATGTTAATAAATTTGAAACAGCGTTTTCTAAACTTTCGAATGATGCGTTAAGAGCAAAAACTACCGAGTTTAAAACAAGAATAAAAACCGCCACCAAAGAGTTTGATGACACTGTTGCTGCATTAGAAGAAGAAGCTATAAAAGCAGATATTGATAGACAAGAAGACATCTATGCTGAAATAGATACTTTAAAGGATGAAGCGTATAAGGTTTCTGAAGCTACATTATTAGAGATTATGCCAGAAGCTTTTGCAGTTGTGAAAGAAACTGCAAAACGTTTTGTAGAAAGCACAGAAATCGAAGTGACCGCAACGCCTTTTGATAGAGAACTATCTGGAGAAAGAGACCATATAACTCTGGAAGGAGATAAAGCTTTTTGGGCAAATTCTTGGGATGCTGCAGGAAAACCTGTTACCTGGGACATGATTCATTATGATGTGCAGTTAATTGGTGGTTCTGTTTTACACCAAGGAAAAGTTGCAGAAATGATGACTGGTGAAGGAAAGACATTGGTTTCTACCTTGCCTGTTTATTTAAATGCATTGACCGGAAACGGAGTGCATTTAGTTACTGTAAATGACTATTTAGCAAAACGTGATAAAGCTTGGATGGGACCTATTTTTGAATTCCATGGTTTCTCTACAGACTGTATCGATTACCACCAACCAAATTCTGACGCAAGAAGAAAAGCATACAACGCAGATATAACTTACGGAACAAATAACGAATTTGGGTTTGACTATTTGCGTGATAATATGGCTAGTTCTAAAGATGATTTAGTTCAAAGAGCACCAAATTATGCAATTATAGATGAAGTAGATTCTGTTTTAATTGATGATGCTAGAACACCGTTAATTATATCAGGTCCTGTTCCACAGGGAGATAGACATGAATTTAATGAGCTAAAGCCTTTAGTAAATGATATTGTTGGTATTCAAAGTAAGTATTTAATAAGTGTTTTAGCAGAGGCTAAAAAATTAATTGCTGCCGGAGATACTAAAGAAGGTGGTTTTCAATTATTAAGAGTATTTAGAGGTCTGCCAAAGAACAAAGCGTTAATTAAGTTTTTATCACTAGAAGGAACAAAACAGATTCTTCAAAAGACAGAAAACTATTATATGGCAGACAACAACAAGTTAATGCCAGAAGTAGATGAAGAGTTGTGGTTTGTTATTGAAGAGAAAAATAATCAGATAGATTTAACAGATAAAGGTATTGCGCACTTATCAGAAAAAACGAGCAATGAGAACTTTTTCGTTTTACCAGATATTGGGGTAAAGGTTGGTGAGATTGATACTTCTGAATATACACCAGAAGAAAAAGCGAGTCAAAAAGAAGAATTATACAAAGATTTTAGTATTAAAAGTGAACGTATTCATACAATGAATCAACTTTTAAAAGCATATACTGTTTTTGAAAAAGATGTTGAGTATGTAGTAATGGAAAATAAAGTAATGATTGTTGATGAACAAACGGGTCGTATTATGGACGGCCGTCGTTATTCAGACGGTTTACACCAAGCAATTGAAGCAAAAGAAGATGTAAAAATAGAAGATGCTACTCAAACTTTTGCAACTGTTACATTACAGAATTACTTTAGAATGTACCGAAAACTGTCTGGTATGACAGGAACTGCAATTACTGAAGCTGGCGAATTATGGGAAATCTATAAACTAGATGTTGTAGAGATTCCTACAAATAGACCTATTCAAAGAGATGATAAAGAAGATTTAGTATACAAAACGGCACGTGAAAAATACAATGCGGTAATAGAGGATATTGTTGTTTTAGTAGAACAGAAACGTCCTGTTTTAGTGGGTACAACTTCTGTAGAGATCTCAGAATTGTTAGGTAGAATGTTACAAATGCGTAAAATTCCTCATAATATTTTAAATGCAAAATTACACAAGCGTGAAGCAGATGTAGTTGCACAAGCGGGTAAACCTGGTGTTGTAACTATTGCGACAAACATGGCAGGACGTGGTACTGATATTAAATTAGTTAACGAAGTAAAAGATGCCGGTGGTCTGGCTATTATTGGTACAGAAAGACATGATTCTAGACGTGTAGATAGACAATTACGTGGACGTGCAGGTAGACAAGGTGATGTTGGGTCTACACAATTTTATGTTGCTTTAGATGATAATTTAATGCGTCTTTTTGGCTCTGATCGAATTGCAAAAATGATGGATAGAATGGGACTAAAAGAGGGTGAAGTAATTCAGCATTCTATGATTTCTAAATCTATTGAAAGAGCACAAAAGAAAGTAGAAGAAAATAACTTCGGAATTAGAAAACGTTTGTTAGAATATGATGATATTATGAACGCTCAGCGTGAGTTTGTTTATAAAAGAAGGCGCAACGCTTTAGATGGTAAACGTTTGCAAGTTGATATTGCAAACATGATTTACGAAACATGCGAATCTATTATCAATAATAATAAAATAGCTAAAGATTTTAAGAACTTTGAGTTTGAGTTGATTAAGTTTTCTTCAATGACCTCTCCTATTTCTAATGAAGACTTTGATAAATTAACGGAAAAGGAAATTGCAGACCAATTGTTTGATATTGTATCTGAGCACTACAAAAACAAAATTGCAAGAAATGCCGTTTTAGCATTTCCTGTTATTAAAGATGTTTTTGAAAATGAAGGAGATAAATATGAACGTATTGTAGTTCCTTTTACAGATGGAGTTAAGTCTTTACAAGTAGTTACCAACCTGAAAGAGGCATATGAAACTGAAGGTAAGAGTTTAGTTACAGATTTTGAGAAAAATATTACGCTGGCAATCATAGATGAAAATTGGAAAGACCATTTGCGTAAAATGGATGAACTGAAACATTCTGTTCAGAATGCATCTTATGAACAGAAAGATCCTTTATTAATTTATAAGTTTGAAGCTTTTGAGTTGTTTAAACTTACCGTAGATGAAATTAACAAAGAAGTACTGTCTTTCTTATTTAAAGGAGAATTACCAGCAAAATCCAATCAAATTTCTGAAGCTAGAGATCACAAAAAAGAGCGTTTAAACACCAGTAAAGCAGCTGTTCAAAACTCAAGTGAACAGGCTATTTCAAACTCTAGACAGCAATCGGAACCTGTTGAAACTGTGATTAGAGACCAACCAAAAATTGGAAGAAATGAGCGTGTTACTATAAAAAATGTAATTAGCGGTGAACAAAAAGAAGTAAAATTTAAACAAGCCATTCCTTTAATTGAAAAAGGAGAATGGGTGGTAATTCAGAATTAATTTACTTTAATTTTCTTTATTATTAGGATATAAAAAAAACCGTTTAGAAATTCTAAACGGTTTTTTTAACTGTCTCTTATACACATCTCCGAGCCCACGAGACCTCTCTACATCTCGTA
>CAJXTJ010000039.1 GCA_913061165.1 uncultured Polaribacter sp. | reverse complement strand
ACGAGATGTAGAGAGGTCTCGTGGGCTCGGAGATGTGTATAAGAGACAGGAGTTACAAATAGTGTGTTCATGATTTAAAAAATCGTGAACAGAATCTATAGCCATTGGTAATAAGAATATAACCAAAAGAACAGTACCTATATGTTTTTTAAGTGTTTTAATATTATTTTTTATTTTTAATTCTTAAATAGCGTTTCTACATCTGTAGAAAAATTGATTGCTAAAATACAAATATCCTTCGACATGAAATACATATCTACCAAACATACCAAGCTAATAAAGTTTTATCTAAAATGAAGGATGTAAAGCCATCAATAAAAATAAAAAAAGGGTTAATATATCGTTTAAACTGTTTGAGAACTATTTTCAAATAAAAGTTTACAAATTATTGAAAGACCTAATTGCAATAATGTTGCTAAATTTTACTTCACCTTGTAAACGGTTCCGTCCGTAAGAAACTTATTGAATCCTATTTTTGCTGAAAAATCATAAGAATCATCTGTTATTTTAGTTATTTGAACATAAATAGCGTCTTTATCTAACTGTTTTTTAGGTGATTTCATTTTTAGAGAATAAAAGAAATTATTTTTCCATTTGATATATAAAGTATCAATATGTTTTATTCTTTTCTCTCCAGATGCACTATCGTTAGAAATACTTATAATTTTATCATATTCTTCAATTTGTATACTGTCTATTCTAGTGATAATTGTTTTGCTATATCCTTTTCCTGCAGGAACCTCAAACACTCCTTTTCTAAATCTTTCTGGATCTCCTTTTTTAGCGGAACAATAAGTGAGCGTTAACAAAAATAAAGAAGAAACAAGCACTAATAACATTGTGTTTCTTTTTTCTGAAAAATATGCAAAAACTCCTTTATTTTCTTTTCTTTTTCTCATCTTAAATTCCTGTATAATTTGAAGGTGTAATGGCTTTTAATTCTTTTTTAATTGCTGATGAAACTTCTAATGTGTCAATAAAATTAGCAATAGATATTTGGTTTATTTTTTCGTTAGTTCTGGTTAATCCTTTTAAAGCTTCATAAGGATTTGGATATGCCTCTCTTCTTAAAATTGTTTGTATTGCTTCTGCAACTACTGCCCAATTATTTTCTAAGTCTTGTTCAAACTTTGCTTTGTTTAATAATAACTTATTCAATCCTTTTAAAGTTGATGTAAACGCAATGATTGTATGTCCAAATGGCACACCAACATTTCTTAAAACGGTACTATCCGTTAAATCTCTTTGCAGTCTAGAAATCGGTAATTTAGCAGAAAGGTGTTCAAAAATTGCATTTGCAAGACCTAAGTTTCCTTCAGAATTTTCAAAATCAATAGGATTTACTTTATGTGGCATTGCAGAAGAACCTACTTCACCAGCCTTAATTTTTTGTTTAAAATATTCCATAGAAACATAGGTCCAAAAATCTCTATCTAAATCTATAACGATATTGTTAATGCGTTTTAAGGTATCAAACATCGCCGCCATATGATCATAATGCTCTATTTGTGTTGTTGGAAAAGAATGGTGTAAACCTAACTTTTCTTGCACAAAATTACTTCCAAAAGCTTTCCAGTCTATTGATGGATACGCAACTTTATGCGCATTAAAATTACCTGTAGCACCACCAAATTTTGCAGCGTTAGGTATCTCATTTAACAAATTGAATTGGGCCTTTAAACGTACTACAAAAACATCAATCTCTTTACCTAAACGTGTAGGAGAAGCAGGTTGCCCGTGGGTTCTTGCCAACATAGAAATATCTTGCCATTCAATAACAAGTTCTTGTAATCTTTCTAAAAGTTCTAAATATTGGGGTATATACACATCTTCCATAGCTTCTTTTATAGATAGCGGAATTGCAGTATTATTTATGTCTTGAGAAGTCAACCCGAAATGGATAAACTCTTTGTGCGCTTGCAAACCTAAAGTATCAAATTTTTCTTTTATAAAATACTCAACAGCTTTTACATCATGATTTGTAATGTTTTCTATATCTTTTATTTTTTGAGCATCTTCAGCAGTAAAATCTATATAAATTTTTCGAAGCTCATCAAATAAACTATTGTCAAAACTTATTAATTGTGGCAAAGGTATTTCGCATAAAGCAATAAAATATTCAATTTCTACTTTAACCCTGTATTTAATTAGAGCTTCTTCAGAAAAATAGTTTGCTAGTTCTTCAATCTTTCCTCTGTATCGTCCATCAATAGGAGAGATTGCATTTAGTTTTGTTAAATTCATTATTAGTTGAGTTGTTATCCACAAAAATAAGTATTAAAAGACACTTATTAATATGTTTTGTATGTTTTTCTTATTTGTTTTATTTTCTTTAATTTAATAGGTTTTAGGGTTGTCTGGTAATTCGCATAATAATATTTTTAGCACTATTAATGTATATTTGTTTTAAACTTATATTTCAATGTTAGAAATAAAAAGACTTATTTATATATTTTCTTTTTTTACTTTTTATTTTATGAGTAAAGATTGCAATGCTCAAAAAATTAATTTATTTGATAGTAACAATAAACGAACTGGAACATGGAAAAAGTATCATTCTAATAAAAAAATTCGATATACAGGTCAATTTAAAGATGGAAAGGAGTTAGGTGTTTTTAAATTTTATGACATAACTACATCCAGAAAACCGGTTATTATAAAAACTTTTTATGAAAATTCAGACTCTTTATTTGTTCAGTTTTATGACTTAAATGGAAATCTAAAAACAGAAGGATTTTTAAACGAAAGAAAAAGGGTTGGGCTTTGGAAATACTTTAATAAAAATGGTACCATAATGTCCCAGGAAAACTACAAAAATGGTTTGCGCCATGGAGAACAGTTTGTGTTTTATTTGAATGGTAAAATAACTGAAAGATCTTTATTTAAAAAAGGTTTGTTAGATGGTACGTCAAGCAAATATTCTAGTAAAGGGATTTTAATAGAAGAAGTTGTTTATAAAAAAGGGAAGGAAAATGGTCTTGCAAAATATTTTGAATTGAGTGGAGCTATAAAAGAAACTGGTATTTATGTAGAAGGAAAAAGAGCAGGTAAGTGGGAGTATTATATCGAGGGTGAAATAGTTACAGATGATGAAAAAAAGAAAAACAAGGCTACTTTTATAAAGAAAAAAGAGAATTAGTTTTTTAAACGAATCTTCATTTTTTCAATCAGTAAATTGCATACAAATTTGTAACTTTGCAAATCAATTAATAGAGAATGAAAAGAGTAGTTGTTGGTCTTTCTGGTGGTGTGGATTCTAGTGTCACTGCCTATTTATTAAAAGAACAAGGGTATGAGGTTATTGGGCTTTTTATGAAAAATTGGCATGATGACTCTGTAACTATTTCTAATGAATGCCCTTGGTTAGAAGATAGTAACGATGCTATGATTGTTGCTGAGAAATTAGGTATTCCATTTCAAGTTGTAGATTTAAGCAACCAATACAAAGAGCGTATTGTAGATTATATGTTTGATGAATACAGTAAAGGAAGAACTCCAAACCCGGATGTGCTATGCAATCGAGAAATTAAATTTGATGTATTTATGGATATAGCACTAAAATTGGGTGCAGATTATGTTGCAACAGGTCATTATTGCAGAAAAGGCTCAGAAATAATTAATGGCGAACCTGTATATAAATTGTTAGGAGGTAAAGATAAAAATAAAGACCAATCTTATTTTTTATGTCAACTTTCTCAGAAACAATTAACAAAAGCAATGTTTCCTATTGGTGAATTAACGAAACCAGAAGTTAGAGAAATTGCTAAAAAAGCCGATTTAATTACTGCTGAAAAGAAAGATTCTCAAGGTTTGTGTTTTATAGGTAAAGTACGGTTACCAGAATTTTTACAGCAAAAATTGCAACCCAAAGAAGGTAGAATTATAAATATCCCTAAAGATTTTTCTCAGTACACAAAGTTAATTCCTGCGTTTAAAAGTAAAGAATCAGAACTTGCCTATTTATCTACAAAGTTTTTATATCATGAAGAAGACGGAAAAGTTTTAGGAAAGCATCAAGGAGCCCATTATTTTACAAAAGGACAACGCAAAGGATTAAATGTTGGCGGAACAAAAGAAGCATTATATGTTATAGAAACAAACGTAGATACGAATACTATCTATACTGGTGAGGGTAAAAATCACCAAGGATTGTATAGAAATGTGTTGTTTGTTTCAAATGAAGAAATCCATTGGACCCGTGAGGACTTAACGTTAAACATTGGCGAAACGTTAGAGGTAGAAGCTAGAATTAGATACAGGCAGGTTTTAGAAAAAGCGACTTTACACAAAGTAGCGTCTGGTTTATATGTAGCCTTTGAGAACAAGCAATCGGCTATTCAAGAAGGTCAATTTGTTGCTTGGTACAAAAATGAAGAGTTATTGGGTTCTGGTGTAATTTCTTAACACCTGCAAATAAAGGAACAATAAATTTTTTCAATGAATATTAATAATAAAAATTTTACTAAAATTTCGATCAATAACGGATAGGCTTTTTTTTTTGTAACAGACATATTTTTTCTTTTTTTAAAAGAATATCATAAAAAGTATTGTTTTTAAATTACTGGCAGTATCTTTGCACTTCAATTAGTGTTGTTAGTAATTAAACAAGCAACGCATTTAATATTATTATAATGAATAAAGGTACCGTAAAATTTTTCAATGAGTCTAAAGGATTCGGATTTATTACTGAAGAAGGAAACAACAAAGAACATTTTGTGCATGTGTCAGGATTAGTTGACGAAATTCGTGAAAACGATGAGGTTGAGTTTGACTTACAAGATGGTAAAAAAGGATTAAACGCAGTAAACGTAAGAGTTATATAATTATATATATATTACTAGTTAATTTTTTATCCAAAAGCCTATCAATAATTGATAGGCTTTTTTTATTTTAGTATTTTAAACATACTTATGATTGACGGAAGACAAAGAAAAAATATAGAAATAGGTTTATTTGTAGAAATAGTTCAGAAACAAAATCAAAGATCTGGTGCGCTAAATCAAGGAAAGGTGAGTAAAATCCTCACAAAATTGGTAAACCATCCTTATGGAATTAAGGTGCAATTAGAATCTGGTCTGGTCGGCAGAGTTCAAAATATTATTGAATAAGCTATTTTAAAGGAATTTTAATCTCATACAGCTTTCTACTCTTGTTATTTAATTTATGTTCTCTTAGCCAAGGATTGTGAATTTTAAGTTCTTTATAATTCATACCAAACTTTTTGGCAAATAGCGTTAAGTTAGAAATGGCAGTGTCCACTTTTACAGACCTAGTTTCCTTGACGGTGTATAAATCTTCTTTATCAAAAACAAAACCATACTTTTTTGGATTTGTTATAATTTCCTTTAAAGCTAATATCCTAAAAATATACCTTTCTGTTTCATCTGGTAATTTAACATCATAATAGGTACTTACCTCTTGTGCTTCTAGTCTTCTGAAAACACCTTGATTACCAGCATTATAAGAGGCTGCAGCTAAGGTCCAAGAACCTAATTTTTCTTTTGCTTTGATTAAATACTCTGCCGCAACTTTTGTAGATTTTTCAATATTATAACGTTCATCTACATTTTTATTTATTTCTAAACCATATTCTTTTCCAGTAGTGCGCATAAAGTGCCAAATTCCTGCTGCACCCTCAGAAGATGTTTCATCTGTAAAGCCACTCTCAGCTAAAGCTAAAAATTTAAAATCGTCAGGTAAATTATGCATTGCTAGCAAAGGTTCTAAAATAGAAAAGTATCTATTTGCCCTTTTAAGGAGTAAAATTCCGTTCGACTGCCAGTAGGTATTTACCAACAATTCTCTTTCCATTCTCTCTTTAACATCGTTAATTTCTACAGGTACTCTTTCTCCTGCCAAATTAAGACCTTTCGGAATTTTTAATGCTTTTATTTTATACCCTTTGTGTGTTTGTAACTCTGGATTTGGTGCTGTTTTAAGGATCGCATTATAAAAAATAATGGTTATAATACTAATACTTAGAAGAGAAAGAATACGTTGAGCCAATTTCATAATTACAATTTAGATACGTTAAAAGTATGAAATCAACGTTGTATTAACAAGTTAAAACGGTATCAATAATTTTAGATATTTTCTTAGCTTTTGTTAATACCATAATATGAGTTCCTCCTTTAACCTTAATAGTATTTTGAATATTTTTAATAGGGAAAATAGCATCGTTTGTGCCATGAATATGAACAATATTTTTTATTGGTGCTGTTTGTTGCCAATTTATAATACTATTAATAGACCATTGTAGATATTCTTTGCTTCTAACTGAAAAGTACTTTTTATATAGGTCTGCTCTTTTTTTTAACCCTTTTCCTATGAAAAACCCTAAATAATCTTCAAAATTTTCGATTACTTTAGTTGGAAAAACTTTATAGATTTTTGTTAATTTCGCTATTTTAAATCTCTTAGGAAGCTCGTCATGATGCTTTACACTGGATACAATAATAACTTTTTTAGGATGTACATAACTTGCTAATTCTTGCACTATAATTCCGCCAAAAGAAACCCCAATTAATACGGGGTTTTTTTCCTTGATTTGCGCACTTAAACGGTATGCATAACTATTAATATCTTCTTTAGAGCTTTGTGGTGCAATCCAATTTAGATAATGAAGTGTATATCTGTCTATATCAAACGCTAGGTTCTCAAAGATTTTTGGGCTTGCGGCTAAACCTGGCATAAAGTAAAGGGGAGTTTTCTCCATTATTTTACTTTTTAAAGAATTTAATTGTTAAAATTTAAACGCACAGAGCCATCAATATCAATTTCTGTTAAAGTAATTTCATGCAGGGTATTTACCAATTCTGGATTCCAGGGTGTTTTCACCTTTACATAATTCTCTGTAAAACCATGAATATAACCCTCTTTATTTTCGCTTTCAAACAACGCAGTTAAACTATTTCCTAATTGAGATTCATAAAAAGAACGTCTTTTCTTTGCAGATAGACCGCGTAACATTTTACTACGTTTTGCTCTTACCTTTTTTGGAATAATTCCATTTAAAGCAACAGCTTCTGTATTTGGTCTTTCGGAATAGGTAAAAACGTGTAAATAAGAAATATCTAAGTCGTTTAAATAATTATATGTTTCTAAAAAAAGTGCATCTGTTTCTCCAGGGAAACCAACAATAACATCTACACCAATGCAAGCATTTGGCATGGTTTCTTTAATTCTAGAGACTCTATTTGTATAGGTGTCTTTCAAATACCTACGTTTCATTTTTTTAAGTAGTTCATCTGAACCTGATTGCAAGGGAATATGAAAGTGTGGCACAAAAGAAGAAGATGTTGATACAAAATCTATTGTTTCATCTTTTAGTAAGTTTGGTTCGATTGATGAAATTCTTAAACGATGAATTCCTTCCACTTTATCCAATTCTTTTACTAAATCTAAAAAGGTATGTTCATGTTTTTTATTACCAAACTCTCCTTTACCATAATCGCCAATATTAACGCCTGTTAAAACAATTTCTTTAATTCCTTTAGAAGAAATTTCTTTAGCGTTATCTAATACATTTTGTACGGTATCTGATCTAGAAATTCCCCTAGCTAAAGGAATTGTGCAATACGTACATTTATAATCGCAGCCATCTTGTACTTTTAAAAATGCACGTGTTCTATCTCCAATAGAATAAGAACCTACATAAAAATCTGCATCAGAAATTTCACAAGAATGAATTTCGCCTAAATTATTTTTGGTTAAATCGTTGATATAAGAAGTAACATTAAATTTTTCTGTAGCCCCTAAAACTAAATCTACTCCGTCTACAGCAGCTAATTCTTCTGGCTTTAATTGGGCATAACAACCAATTGCAATTAAAAAAGCTTCATCATTTTGTTTTAAAGCATTTTTAACAATTGACTTAAAGCGTTTATCTGCATTGTCTGTTACAGAGCAGGTATTTATAACATATATATCTGCTTTCTCCTCAAATTCTACACGCTCAAAACCTTCACTAGTAAAAGTTCTAGCAATAGTAGATGTTTCTGAAAAGTTTAATTTGCATCCTAAAGTATAGAAAGCAACTTTTTTTTCTGCATTCATTTTGTTATTTTTAACAAACGTAAAATTACAATATTATTCATAGTTTTTGAAGCAGATAGATTACTTATTAGAAAATTTTATTGAAAGTTAGAAGTTCGTAATTTTTATATAATTTTAGCATTAGTTTTGTTGCTTCAAAAGATGTTTAGCGTTTTTTTCTTCAAAATCTAATGAAGCCCTTTTAAACAGTTTTATGTAGCTATTATTTAAAGAATTTACCAATTAATTCTTGCTTGAATAGGGTAGTGGTCTGAATATTTTTCTAAATAATTTGAAAATTGATGAACGATTGCATTTTCATCAGTTAATATAAAATCTATCCTCATTGGAAACCAATAATTATATGTTTGTCCAAAACCCTTCCCAGCTTCAATAAAGGCATCTTTTTTGTTGGTTGAAATTTTAGTATACATCCAAGAGTAAGAGGTGTTATTAAAATCTCCACACACTATTTTTTTACCTTTCCATTCTTTTTCATGCTTTAAAAATACTTCAGCCTGTAAAGCTTGTTTTTTAAAGGATTGCGAGACTCTTTGTATTAATTTCCCTGAATCCTTCTCGCCAAAGTTCTCTTGATTGGGTTTTATCTTTAAGGATTCAAAATGTGTATTGTAAATTCTAATGGTATCTTTCTCTTTCAAGATGTCAGCGAAAATAATATTGTTTCCAGTATTTTCTAAATTAAGAGAACCAGCATTCAATATTTTAAATTTTGAATAAATTGCCATTCCGTATTTACTAATTTTTGATCTGAATTTGACATATTTATAAGGAAAGTAGAATTGCACTTTTTTAGATTTATAATATTCTTGTATCACTAAAATATCAGGATTTTTTTCTACTATAAAGTCATAACCATTTTGTTTTTTTTCAATTGCCTTATTGTTCGCAAATAAATCAAATGTTTTTACATTGTAGCTCATCACTTTTAAATCGGAATTTAAAGAGGAAGTAGTACTAGATATTTTATAAAACGGAGGAGCAAAGAACCATCCAATACCTAAAATAACAAAAGATAAAAGAAACTGTTTCTTTAATTTAAGTAACCAATAAATTGTAAAAACAAAATTCATGATTAATAATACAGGTACAAAAAGACTTAAAATAGCAAATACAGGAATTATTACTGGAGAGATATAAGGTAATAAAAAAGAAAGCAATAAAAAAGTAGCAAATATGGTGTTTGCTAAGTATAATATCTTGTCTAAAAAAGATAGATTTTTCATTTATCTTTTACCTTGTTTAAACAAAAATTCTTTTTCAGTTTTGGTAAGTGTATCATAGCCCGATTTACTAATCTTATCTAAAATAACGTCTATTTGTTTTTGACTGCTATTCTTTACTATATTTTGTTTTCTTTTTGCAGATTTATGAACGGTTTTTAAAGGTTTTTCTTTTCTTTTGAAAAAAGAGGAAAATAGGGTTGATATATTTGTTTTCTTATTACTTGCTTGTTGAACATATAAATAACCGAATAAACTTCCTCCTAAATGAGAAAAACTACCTCCAGCATTTGTACCAATAAGACCTACTACATCAAAAGCTAACCAAATTGCTGCCAAGTGCCAAAACTTTACAAAACCTATAAACCTAATTTTTATCTGATAATGGGGCATATAGGTTGCAATGCCAATAAATATCGCAGAAATTCCAGCAGATGCGCCTACTAAAGTAGTATTTCTTCCTTCAAATAAAGGAAAGTAATTTTGACTAATTACATAGAGAAATCCTCCAAATAAGGTCCCTAAAATATAGAAAGTTAGTGCTTGTTTCTCTGTAAAATATTGAATAAAAAGATTTCCAATAAAATACAAGGTAATCATGTTAAAAATTAGATGAATGAAATCTGCATGTAAAAAACCATAAGAAATTATAGACCACGGCTTTGTCATAAAGGCATCTAAATTATTATCTAAAGAAAACCATGCTACTAAAAAGTTTTGCTCACCTTTATACAGTCCTTGGAATACGGTAATTAATAGCGTAAGCAAAAATATCGCAATATTTAGATATATTAATTTTTCAATTATTGTACCTGTTTTATACTTGTTTTTTAGTGTGTTTATAAAACTCATTATGTAGTTTTAAATTGATTTTTTTTCCAGGAATAAGCAATAATAAATCCAATTAAAGCACCACCGATATGTGCAAAATGAGCAATATTACCAACGGAGTATTTTGTCATCCCAAAAAATAAATCACCAAAGATCATTACCGGAATAAAATATTTTGCTGCTATCGGAATCGGCAAAAATATCAAAGCTAACTTCGCATCTTTAAAATACAAACCAAATGCAGCTAAAACACCATATACGGCTCCAGAAGCACCTACAGCAGGAGTATTGTGTAATTGATTCATTGTTTGTAAATCTTTATTTTGATACATTTTAGTAGGATTCATCAATTCTAATATTTCATTTTGAGAAATTCCTGAAGTTACTAAAGTTTCTAAAGCTGAATTAAATTGATAATAGTTTACCAATGTGTAAATTATTCCTGCACCAAGACCAGCAGAAAAGTAAAAGAATAAGAATTTTTTTCTTCCCCACATTTGCTCTAAAGGAGTTCCGAAAGCCCATAAACCGTACATGTTAAATAAAATATGAGAGAAGCTAGCGTGCATAAACATGTGCGTAATATATTGCCAGAATCCGAAATGTTCGTTTTCTGGAAAATGCAATGCTAACATATTTGTAAAATCTAATTGTAACAATTGCGGAGCTACAAATAAAATTACATTTATTATTATGAGGTGTTTAATACCGTCCGTTAGTTTATTCATAATTAACTATTAAATAAATTATCTATTTGGTTTAACGTTAAAGTTTTAAAAGTTGCTTTTCCAAATGGTGAAATAGTAGGTTCTTTGCACGAAAACAAGTTATTTACTAAACTTTCTTGTTCTTTTTCAGAAAGTAAGGTTCCTGTCTTTATACTCAATGTTTTTGCAAATGATTTTGCCATCACATCAAAATGACTAAAACTTGCATCTGGTACTTCTAAATTAATATCGTTTAATAACGCTTCTAAAATAATGGTAATTTTACTTTCTGTTACAGAAACCGGAATT
Organism: uncultured Polaribacter sp.; assembly: GCA_913061165.1. Classification (GTDB taxonomy): domain Bacteria; phylum Bacteroidota; class Bacteroidia; order Flavobacteriales; family Flavobacteriaceae; genus Polaribacter. The sequence goes on along the minus strand of CAJXTJ010000039.1, from coordinate 4,900 downwards.
CCTTTAATGGTAACGCTGTCTTTAGTAAATTGATCAAAAGAAAACCCAGCATTTTCTAATTCTGTTTTTATGGTATAAATCATCTCTATTTCTGCAGAAGAAAAAGAAATTTTCACAGGGAATAATAATTGTTGACTATTTGCTTCTCTGATAGTAATACTCTCTAAAAATTCTTCATATAATACTCTTTGATGTGCTAAAGATTGGTTGATTAAAACGACCCCTGATTTTATCAAAGACAATACATACTTGCGTTGAATTTGAAATGTTTTTTGTGTTTTTTCTTCTTGTTGATGTTCAAATAAACTTTCGTTTTGTTGCGCATCAGTTGTGTTTACAGAGGTATAAAGAGATTCCCAACTTTGCGTTTCTTTCTCTCTTTTAAAAGGAAAACTAATAGCCTTTTGTTGTTCTTCTTTAAACGGATTAAAATCTGGGTCTACTGAAATTTTAGGGACAGATCCTGAGGTACTACCGCCTTTAAAATGATAGGGTGTATCAAGCCCAGCATCTCTGTTAAAATCTAAAACAGGTGCAACATTATATTGCCCTAAACTGTGTTTTACGGTAGCGCGTAACATGGCGTATAAAGCTTTTTCATTATCAAACTTTATTTCTGTTTTTGTTGGGTGTATGTTGATGTCTATGGTGTTTGCGGGTACTGTTAAGTATAAGAAATAAGATGGATGCGCACCTTGTTCCAGCAGACCGTCAAATGCATTTACCACTGCATGATTTAAATAAGAGCTTTTTATAAATCTATCATTCACAAAAAAGAATTGTTCACCCCGTTTTCTTTTAGAAAACTCTGGTTTTGCCACAAAACCTTGAATAGTAACAATATCTGTTTTCTCATCAATAGGAACTAATTTCTCATTCATTTTAGTGCCAAATACAGCTACAATGCGCTGACGAAGATTTCCTGCTTTCAGGTGATAAACTTCGTTATTATTATGATGTAATAAAAAAGAAATATCTGCATGTGCTAAGGCAACACGTTGAAACTCATCTATAATATGCCGTGTTTCTACGGTATCTGATTTTAAAAAATTTCTTCTTGCAGGAATGTTATAAAATAAATTTTTAACAGCTAAGCTAGTGCCCGCTCCGGTTGAAATAAAATCTTGTGAAATTATTTTACTCCCCTCAATTTTGATGCTTGTACCTAACTCTTCGTTTACTGGTTTTGTTTTTAATTCTACATGCGCAATAGCCGCAATAGAAGCTAAGGCTTCTCCTCTAAAGCCTTTTGTACTTAAATTAAATAAATCCTCCGCTTTCTGAATTTTAGAAGTAGCATGGCGCTCAAAACTCATTCTGGCATCTGTCGTGCTCATTCCCTTACCATCATCAATTACTTGAATAAGTGTTTTACCAGCATCTTTAAGTAATAATTTTATATTGGTAGCGCCAGCATCAATTGCGTTTTCTAATAACTCTTTTACTACAGAGGCAGGGCGTTGTACTACTTCTCCTGCAGCAATTTGGTTTGCAACATGATCTGGTAAAAGTTGAATTATATCAGACATTAATTCGTTATAAATATGGATAAATCGAAATCTATAATGTAAAGAAAAATTAAAACTAAAATAGTAATAATTATGAGGAATGTTCTAGAAGTTCTTTTTTCAGATTTCATTTTCAGATCACCAAAAGCGTCACTAAATTTCCCTTTTATTCCTTTGTTTTTTCCTGCAGTAGTTCTAAACTGATCTAGTTTGTGTTCAATTTTAAAAGGATTTCCTTCTCCCTTATAAAATCGAGGTTGATAATCAAATTTTTTATTTGTACGTTTTAAAAATCCCATAGGTTTAGAAATAGTAGGTAAAAAGATGCATCGGATAAATCAATTTACATAACAATAGTAAGAGCAATTCAAATTTAAAGAATTTTAAGTAAACTTGCTAAAAATGATGTAAAAAGTATTCTTAATAAATGAAGAAAGTAAAGTGTTGTTAAAAACCGATGCTATCACTTTTTCTATCAATATTTTTTATAGCCGCCATCTTTACGGCAGCAACGGCACATTCTATGCCTTTATTACCCAGTTTACCGCCAGATCTGTCTATAGATTGCTGCTTACTGTCGTCTGTTAATACACAGAAAATAACAGGCACGTCATGCTTAATATTTAAATCTACAATACCTTGTGTAACTCCTTCACAAACAAAATCAAAATGTTTTGTTTCTCCTTGAATTACGTTTCCAATAGCAATAATAGCGTCTAATTGCTGGGATTGAATCATTTTTTTGCAGCCAAACACTAATTCAAAACTTCCAGGTACATCCCAAGAAATAATATTTTCTTTAATTGCACCGCAATCAATTAACGTTTCAATTGCACCTTTTTGTAGGTTTCTTGTAATTTCTGGATTCCATTCAGAAACAACAATCCCAAATCGAAAAGTCTTCGCATTTGGGATTGTTGCTTTATCGTAATATGATAAATTAGTTGTTGCCATATTTTAGTTCTTAGTTTTTGGTCTTTAGAGATTCGGTTTTTTAGAACTCTTGAAAACCTAATTTCTACATACTATTTTGCGTATTTAGCAGCATTTATAAATTTCTCAACATCTCTACCTTGGTCAGATGTTGGGTAGTTTTCTTTAATCTTAGTAAATAAAGATTCCGCTTTATCAAATTGCTTTAATTCCATAGCAGTTAAACCTGCTTTATATAAAAATAAAGGAGTAGTAAACCCATTATTTTTTCTATTGGCAGCTTTTACATAATATTCTAAAGCTTCTTCTGGTTGATTTACATCTGCAAAAGCATCTCCAACTGCACCTAAAGAAATAGGACCTAACATTTCGTCATCAGAATTAAATTTTTCTAAATATTCAATTGCTTTGTCGTATTGTTTCATTTCTAAATAAGAAACTCCGGCATAATAATTAGCTAAATTTCCAGCATTTGTTCCACTGTAAGATTTTGAAATGTCTAAGAAACCGTAATTTCCATCTGCTCCTTCCAAACCTAATACTAGTAAAGAATCTATTCCTGAACCTGCTGTAGAAGCTTGGTCATAATATTTTCTTGGAAAAGATAACTCGTTAGAAGCTTCTAGTTCATTTGGTTCTGAAATATATTTAGTATACCCTAAATATGATAAGAAGATAACAACAACAGCTACTAAACTTAAAAATAAAGCTTTGCTATTTTGTTCAATCCATTTTTCAGATCTCGATGCAGTTTCGTCTAAAGTATTTAAAACACCCGCTGTTTCGAATTCAGATTCGTCAAACTGTGCTTGTTCTTTTTTACCTTCTGCCTTATATTTTTTCTTGTAAGTTGCCATATTTCCTAAAAATTATTGGCGACAAATTTAGTTTTTTTTATTGGATTTAAAAAGGAGATAATTCGCAAAATTTTCAATAATTTGCAATTCGTTTCAAAGACCTAATTTTATTTATGTATTTACAGAAGCTTTCTTTAGTTAATTTTAAGAATTTAGAATCGCAATCATTTGATTTTCAGCAGAAAATAAATTGCTTTGTAGGTAACAACGGTGTTGGGAAAACCAATATTTTAGATGCTATTTATTATTTATCTTTTGCAAAAAGTTACTTTAATTCGGTGGCCGTTCAAAACATTAGGCATGGCGAAGCTTTTTTTATGATAGAAGGAGACTATGTTTTGAATGATAGAAATGAGAAGATTGTTTGCAGTTTAAAAAAAGGACAAAAGAAGGTTTTAAAACGAAATGGGAAAAATTACGAGAAGTTTTCTGAACATATTGGGCAATTACCGCTTGTAATTATTTCTCCTGCAGATAGAGATTTGGTTACAGAGGGTAGCGATACAAGACGTAAATTTATAGATGGTGTAATTTCTCAACAGAACAAAAATTACTTAAAGGATTTGTTGTCTTATAATAAGGTCTTAAGTCAGCGCAATGCATTATTAAAGTATTTTGCAGCAAATAGAACCTTTGATGCTTTAAATTTAGAGGTCTATAATGAGCAGATTTCGGAGTATGGGGCAAGAATTTTTGAGGTAAGAAAGAGGTTTCTTGAGAAATTTATTCCTATATTTAATGAGAAATATCAAATAATTTCAGATGACAAAGAAACTGTAAACTTGGTTTATAAAAGTCAGTTAAATGATTTTTCTATGAAAGATTTACTACAGCAGTCTTTAGAGAAAGATAAAATGTTACAATACACGTCTTCAGGAATTCATAAAGACGATTTGAGTTTTGAAATAGGGAGTTACCCTATTAAAAAGTTTGGTTCTCAAGGGCAACAGAAATCATATTTAATAGCTTTAAAGTTTGCACAGTTTGAATTTATAAAGCAACAATCCAATGTAGTACCTATTTTATTGTTAGATGATATTTTTGATAAATTAGACGAAAGCAGAGTTTTACAAATTATCAATTTAGTAGATAATGACGAATTCGGACAGATATTTATTACAGATACGCACTCCGAAAGAACAGAGGATATTGTTAAACAAAGCAATAAACCCTATCAGATTTTTAAATTATAGTGAAACTTAAATAATTAAATTTGCAATAGGTATTTAGCCAAAAGCGAAAAATGAAACAAACATGGCCAAAAGAGAAAATGATTCTTTTTCTATTGAAGATTTAATGCAACTTTTTATCAAAGAAAATAAGTTGACAAAAGGAATGCAGAAAATGAAGATTGAAGAAACTTGGCATAAGATGATGGGGCAAGGAGTGGCAACACACACCACATCTGTTAAATTGCAAAATAAAACATTAGTGATTCAATTAAATTCTTCTGTTTTACGTGAAGAATTAAGTTATGGGAAAGATAAAATTATAAAAATGATGAACGAAGAAATAGGAGAGGAGATTATTTCTAAATTGATGTTGATTTAGGGCTGTCTCTTATACACATCTGACGCTGCCGACGACTCCTTACGTGTAGAT
>CAJXTJ010000038.1 GCA_913061165.1 uncultured Polaribacter sp. | reverse complement strand
TATAAGAGACAGGAATTCATAAGAATAAAAATAATATATTTGATTCTTCAAATTTTTTTTATTAATGAATATTAAATATATCAGAATTTCTATTTTATGTATTGCTTTTTTTTCAATAAAAAGTCAATCACAAGAAACATTACCAATTTATACAGATTACTTATCTGATAATGTTTTTCTAGTACATCCTTCTGCGGCCGGGATAGGTAATTCTAGTAAATTAAGGTTAACTTCGAGACAACAATGGATTGGAGTGCCAAATGCACCAGCATTGCAAACGGTTAGTTTTCATACAAAATTGGGTGAAGAATCTAATGCTGGTTATGGATTGATTTTATTCAATGATAAGAATGGTTTTCATTCTCAACAAGGATTGCAAGGAACATATTCCTACCATTTACCTTTGAGTGATGGTCGGTTTTTTAAGCAATTGTCTTTTGGGTTAGCTTTTTCTTTTGTTCAAAATCAATCAGATCAAAGAAGTTTTATAGGAGATTCAGCTATTCCCCAAATTATAGAAAGTACAAGTTATTACAATGCAGATTTTAGTACTGCATACCACAGCGGAGGTTTATCGTCCTATTTTACGGTTAAAAATTTATTCCTTACCGCCAAAAACAACTTAAATGTGCAAGAGCCTTTAGATTTAAGAAATTATGTGCTATCTGTTGGTTATTATTTCGAAAACATAAAATTTGTACAATTAGAACCTTCTGTAATGCTTCAGGTTAGAGAAGGAACAGGAGAACGATTGGCAGATTTTAATTTAAAAGCGTACAAGACGTTTTCAGAAACGCAAATTTGGGCTGCATTGTCTTACAGAAGAAATTTTGATAGTAACAATAGTTTAGATAAAGCCGCATATATTTCTCCTGTAATTGGTTTAAATTATAAAAACCTTATGTTTTCATATACGCATACAAAACAGTTAAATCAGGTTTTATTTGCAGAGAATGGTTTTCATCAAATTTCTTTAGGTATCAATTTATGGACGCGCAAAGCAAGGGGAGCTGCTTGTCCTAATATTAATTCTCCTTACGGTGGCTTTTAAAATTCAGTTTTTATAATTCTTAGGTTTTCAGGGATACACTTAGAAAGTAAATTTTGTAAAATAGAAGTGCCTTTATTTGTATAGATTATATGTTTCGGATTGTTATGGGTATTGGCAATATTATGTTTATTTAAAATTACTTGTGTCTGCCTAGCCACAGCCTCACCAGAATCTATTATTTGTATTTTTTCTCCAATTATTTTCTTTATTTGAGGTATCAAATAAGGATAATGCGTACAACCTAATACAAGAGAATCTATATCATTAGCAACCATTGGTTTTAAGTAAGAAGATAATAAAGAGGTCATTTCTTTAGAATTCAGTTTACCATTCTCAATTAATTCCACCAATCCTTTTCCGATAGTCTCTTGCACCTGAATATCTTTATTAATAATGCTTGCCGTTTTTTCAAACAAAGCACTGTTAAGCGTCCCTTTTGTAGCTAAAATGGCAATTTTTTTAGTTTTAGTATTCAATGCTGCAGGTTTTATTGCTGGTTCTATGCCAATAAAAGGGATGTTGTAATTGCTTCTTAAGAAATCGATCGCATTTGTTGTTGCTGTATTACATGCAACCACAATAATTTTACAGTTTTTTTGTAGTAGAAATTCTGTATTTTTTTTACACAATGCTATAATCTGTTCTTTAGACTTTTCTCCGTAAGGAGCATTTTCACTGTCAGAAAGATAAATAGTATGTTCTTTGGGTAGGTGTGCTATTACTTCTTTCCAAATAGAAGTTCCGCCCACACCAGAATCAAAAAAGCCAATAGGAGAATTAGTATTTACCATAGGTTGTAAAAATAAAGAAACCTACTTTAAAAAGTAGGTTTCTTTATTTTATTTATAAAAAGTAAAAATTATCTAGGCGCTTGTTGCTGTCTTGGCTTATCTGCTAATAAACCTAATTTAGCTTTTGCGGCATCATATAAGTCTGTACCCTTTTTTATTATTAAAGATTTAGCATCAAATACATATAAAATTCCTTTTGCAGTAGCAATACTTTCGATAGCTAATTCAGCTTTCTTTACAATAGGTTCTAAATCTTGTGCTTGTCTTTTTTGCATTTCTTGATAAGCCGCTTGTTGTGCTTGGTCAAATCTTGCTTTATCTAATTGTACTTCTTGCGCTCTGTCTTTGTTTGTAGTTTCAGTTTGCGTAGCCTGTTCTGCAGTATATTTTTGAACTTTAGCTTCTAACTTTTTCTTTAAACCTTCAATTTCACTTTGGTAAGATTTACCTAATTTCTCTAAGGTAACAGTTAATGCTCTTGTTTCTGGCATATTGTCTATTACTCTTTGATAATCTACATGACCTATTTTTTGTGCATTTGCAACACCAGCTAATCCTAAAGTGAATACAGCAATTAATAGTAACGTTTTAAAATTTTTCATTCTAGTTTAATTTAATTTAATTGTTATTGTCTTGGGTTTTTTGTTTTTCTCTTGCTTCTTGCTTCTTTTTATTCAAAGCATCTCTTTTTGCTTTAAGTAATTCTCTTTTTTCGTTTCTCTTTTTTAATAATTCTTTTCTTTTGTCAGCAATTGCTTTCTTTTTTGTTTCTCTATCTGAAAGCTTTTTTGCAGCAACAGTTTCTTTTTTTGCTAAAACTTGTTTTTGCCCTGCACTTAACTCTTTAGGGGTGTTTTTTTCTTTATTTTTATCATTTTTTTCACCTACTAACCTAGTTCTACTTATTGATGCTAAAACGAGCTCGCTAATATCGTATTTTTTATTTGAATATAGCATTACTAATTCACTAGATTTATCAAAAACAAAGTCATATTTTTTTCTAGCGGATATATTCTGTATCGCATTGTACACTTGATCCTGAATTGGTTTCACTAATTGTTTCCTTAGTGTAAATAGATCTCCTTTAGGACCAAAATATAAAGACTCTAATCTTCTTAGTTCATCATGCTTTAAAGATATTTCTTCTTCTTTTTCTTCTATTAGGTCTTTTGTTAGAATCGCTTTTTCATTTGCTAAATCTGTTTTTAAAACTTCTATAAATCTAGCTTGTTTATCTAATTTTTGCTGCCATTTAACAACTTTTGCATCTAAAGTATTTTGAGCCTCTAAATATTCAGGAACATTTTCTAGAATGTACTCCATGTCTATATATGCTATTATTTGACTTCTCTGAGCCCAAGAAAGGCTAATTGAGAATAAAAGTACTAAAAATAATAATATTTTTTTCATTTGTTAACTATTTAGAAAAAACCGCACCAAAAAAACATTTGGCATTACAAATGCGTTGTTCTCTTAGAATTGTCTTCCGATAATAAAATGTGTTTGCCATCCAGATTTCTCTAATCCACCTGGTAGTGGATCAAAACCATGTGCAAAATCTATTCCTAATAATCCAAAAGCAGGCATAAATATCCGAACTCCTAAACCAGCTGATCTCTTTACATTAAACGGATTATATTCATCAAAATTGTCATAAGAATTACCCGCTTCTAAAAATCCTAAAGTGTATATAGACGCAGAAGGAGCATCTGTAATGGAATACCTAAGCTCTAATTGAAATTTATTGTAAATTGTTCCTCCGGCAATGGAAGATAGTCTATTGTTTTCATAACCTCTTAAACCTACCGTTTCTCTACCATCTAGTTGGAACTGCGCAATACCGTCTCCACCTACAAAATAACGTTCAAAAGGTGTCTGGCCTAAATCATCATTATAAAAGCCTAAAAAACCGAATTCTGCATTGGTCATTAAAACCAATTTATCAGTAAATGAAGTATACCATTTACCTTTAGCATTAAACTTATAATACTCTAACCATTTGTATTTGTCTGCAAGAAAATCGTTTTGTTCTAAGGCAGTTAAATTCGCCGGTTCGTCATAGCTTTTGTCAGTGAATAGAGAATAAGGAAACGTAGCTTTTACTCCAAAAGAAAATTCAGAACCATATGTAGGAAAAATTAAACTTGGTCCCGCAGAACTTCTACTAAAATTTAAATTATATGATAAATTATTTAAAGTACCGTTATTTAAAACATTAGCACCAACTCTAAACCCATAGTTTTTTAACTGAAAACTTTGATAAGAGATTGTTTGTGATAATTGAAAAAAGTCATCAGGCCATTTTAAACGCTGCCCTAGGCCAATAGATGCTCCTGTAATTCCTAATTTTCTATCTTTATCTACATCATAGGTTTGTGGATTTATCTGAAACTGATTTGATTGATAAACAGAAAAAGATAATGATTTAGGTTTTTTACCACCATACCATGGCTCTGTAAAAGAAAAACTATAAGTGCTAAAAGTTCTACTAGTTTGCAATCTTAAAGCTAGTTTTTGCCCATCTCCTGTTGGTAAAGGTTTATATGCTGCCTTATTAAATATGTTTTTGATAGAAAAGTTGTTAAACGAAAGACCTAATGTTCCAATAAAAGACCCACCACCATAACCACCTTGTAATTCTATTTGACTACCTCCTTTTTCTATAACATTAAAGTTAATATCTGTAGTTTTATCTTGGTAATTGGGCACCACATCTGGTGTAACGTTTTGATCAAAGAAACCCAGTTGGCCGATCTCTCTAATAGATCTAATAATTTCTCTTCTACTAAATAAGTCTCCTGGTTTTACACGTAATTCTCTAAAAATCACATGATCATTTGTCTTGTCATTTCCAGTAACAGTTACTTTTTTAATTCGTGCTTTTTCATCTTCTCTAATTCTAATTTCTACAGTGATAGACTTATCTTCTACTCTAGTTTCAACAGCATTTACTTGAGAAAATAAGTATCCGTTATTTTGGTATTCAGAAGATATGTCAAAAGATGTTGGAGTCCCGTCACCATTCACACGTTCTTTTAAAACAGCACCATTATAAATATCCCCTTTTTCAATTTTTAAAACTCGCTGTAATTGAGCATCGGTATATTCTTTATTTCCAATAAATAATATTTCTGCAAAACGATATTGTTTACCTTCCTCTAGATCTATATTAATATCTATAGTATTGTTGTCATTCCATGAAATACTTTCTTTTAGAATACGTGCATCTCTATATCCAAGTCTACTGTATTTATCTAAAATGCTTTCCAAGTCTTCTTGATATTCCTCTTCTATATATTTAGAACCTTTCCAGAAACGTCCAAAAAACTTTTCTTTAGTATTAGACATTGCTTTTCTAATTTTTTTACCAGAAAGTGCTTTGTTACCTGTAAAATTTATGTCTTGAATTTTTATTTTTGCTCCTTTGTCAATAAAAACGGACATATTAACAATATTGATGTCTGTTGTGTCTTTTTGAACATCTAAGGAAACTTTAGTTTTTAAGAAACCTTTGTCTGTATATTTTTTTGTAAAGTAGTTTTTTGTGGTAACTAACAAGTTGTCTGTTACCATTTTACCTAATTTCAATTCTGCTTCAGTAATAAGCTCTTTGGCTTTAGATTTTTTAATTCCAGAAATTTTTACCTGATTTAACTGCGGAAGCTCTTGCACTTCTAATTTAAGGTAAACTGTTTCTCCGTCAATTCTATCTAAATAAACATCTACATCACTAAATTGCTTACTTTCATAAAGCTTTTTAATAGCACTTGTTAATTTATCTCCGGGTAATTTAATAGTTTGGCCGTATGTAAGGCCTGTAAAAACCCTCACAGTTTCTTCACTAAACTTTTTAAGACCTGTTACAGAAATCCCGCCTAAAATGTATGCTTTTCCTTTTTCAAAAGAAATATTTTTAGTAGATATTGTGTCTTGCTTAACTACAGATAAACTGTCTTTTTCAACTTGTGCGTTAGCGCTATAAGTAGAAAATAGTGCTGTAAACACTATTGCTGCCGAAAATAATTTCATAAAAAATTTATTCTGTAATTTGTTCACTTGTTTTTCCAAATCTTCTTTCTCTATTCTGGTAATCTATAATTGCATCGTAAAAATGCTCCTTTCTAAAATCTGGCCAAAGTACGTCTGTAAAGTATAATTCAGCATAAGCCATTTGCCAAAGTAAGAAATTACTGATGCGTTTTTCACCACTTGTTCTTATCATTAAATCGACCTCGGGCAAATTAAACGTATATAAATGGTTATTTATAATATTTTCATCAATTTCTTTCACAGAAAGTTCTTTATTAACAACTTTTTTAGATATGTTTTTGATTGCGTTAACAATTTCTTCTCTAGAGCCATAGCTCAATGCCAATGTCATTATAACTTTAGAATTGTCTTTTGTCTGAATAATTACATCATTTAAAGCTTTTTTTGCTTTGTTAGGTAAGTTTTCAATATTCCCAATAGCATTTACGAGAACGCCATTTTCCTGAAAAGTAGGTAATTCTTTTTTTAATGAGTTTACTAGTAAACTCATAAGTGCATCTACTTCTAATTTTGGTCTGTTCCAGTTTTCTGTAGAAAAAGCATATAAAGTTATTGCTTTCACTCCAATTTGAGCGGCAGATTCTATAGATTCTCTGACAGCAGTTAATGCATTTCTATGTCCAAAAACTCTGCTCATACCTTTACCTTCGGCCCAACGTCCATTACCATCCATAATAATGGCTACGTGTTTTGGCACTCTTTGTAAATTAATAAGTAATTTTTTATCCATATTTTTTATAATCCCTTAGTATAACATGCTGGTCTTCCAAAGGTATAGATTATAGATATACCTGTGTACATATACCAGTCATTGCTATTTCCTTCAATATTAAAATCTAAATTATTATTTGAAATAAAATCTAAATCGTCTTCAAATGTATATCTAAACTTTGTTTCCAAAGAAAAAGCTAAATCACCTATTAATTTAGATTTAAAGCCAATACCAATAGGCAGGGCTAACGCTATTTTGTTTTTATTTACTGTCGTGGTTTTTCCAACAATAATGCCATAATTAAATGCTGCTAACTCTACTAGAATGTATGGAGTCCAACTTTTATCTTCTGATGAAATGTCAAACTCGTAAAAATTAAACTCTAATCCTAAAGCGACTTCATTTATGGTATTCGAAAAACTTAACCTTCTTTTATTTCTAAAATTACTACCTGCTTTTGTGTCATCTCCTGCTATTGGTAAATAACTATATGTAGCTTTTAATGCAACTCTAGGGTTGTAATTGTATTTAAAAAACACTGTACCTGCAAGTTTATTTGGATTGATGTAGCTTGTACTACCAATATCACCAACATAGTTTGTACCTCCCAAAGAAACCCCGATTTCATACTCTTGACCAAACATAGTTGAGCAAAATACAATACATATAATAAATAAAATACTTGTTCTCATTATAGAAAATAGCGAGCAAATATAAGAATTACAATTTGCTTTATAAAGTTAATACTCAGTCTTTTTTGAATAACAAGTTATTTGCTTTTTTATTGTTTAATAATGCTTAAAGATTAGTTTCATTTCTAGTATCTTCTCCCCACAGCAACTTACTGCGTAATGTTTGTAAAAAAGACTGATTATTAGGTATAATACTTTTAATAGTAAAAGGTGCTTTTTCTATAAAAACTTTCGTGTTTTTTGCAACAGAAGTAATTCTAGAATCTAATGAAATTAAAAATTCTTTTTCCCTAGAATCTACTTCTAGTTGAATGGAGGTTTCATCTGAAATAACCATAGATCTAGCGGTTAAATTGTGCGGGGCAATAGGCGTTATTACCAAGTTCTTAGAGTCTGGAGAAATTACAGGACCATTGCAACTAAGAGAGTAACCGGTAGAGCCTGTAGGGGTTGCAATTATTAAACCATCTGCCCAATAATTTGTTAAATATTCATGGTTTAGATTGGTGGTTACACCAATCATAGAAGTGGTGTTTTTTCTTGCAATTGTTACTTCGTTTAGTGCAAAATCAATTTCAGAAAACTTTTCTGTTTCTGGCGTAGTTTTTACAGATAAAAGTGTTCTTTCTTGTACAGAATATGCTCCATTTAAAATAAGAGTTACACTTTCTTTTATGGTCTTTTTATTTATGGTTGCTAGAAAACCTAGCCTACCTGTATTTATGCCTAACATTGGTATTCCTAAATGTCTTATGTAGGTAACAGCTCTTAGTATTGTGCCATCTCCACCTAATGTAAACATTAAATCAAAAGAGTTGTTTAAATCATTAAAATGAGAAAATGTTGAATATTTTTTGTTAAGAATATCTCCTTCAACTAGTAAGTTATAAAATTTACTTTCGATGAAGCAAACAATATTATTTTCTTCTAAAATCTCTAAAAGAATTTGAATTTCTTTTTCGGCTGAAATCGAATAAGATTGTCCGTAAACTGCTACTTTTTTCATTGTTAATTCATTTTTTAATAAATGCTCATAAACCAAATTGATTTAGTTACATTTCTAAATATTTTTGCAAATAATCAGATCTATTCTTTAAATCTTCTAAATACACATCATTTTCATGTGTAGAAATTATCTTATAATCATACCTTCTGCAAGCATGCATAATTTCATGAATATCTTCTGAACTTATTTTAAGTGTAATTTGAACCCAATTTAGTTTTTTTTCTGAAATATACATCCCTAATAGTTTACCACCATTAGATTCTATAATTTGAGATACTTCAGCCATAGAAAAATCACTTTCTAGTTTCTCTATGATTACTGTTTCGCTATTTTCGGTTATAAACGGACTCGTAGAAAAAACGTCTAAAACATCACACAAATCGTAATAACCAAGGTATTTTTTTTCTTTATTTAGAACAGGTATAATAGTAGTATCATTATCTGCGAAAATTTTTAAAAGCTCTAAGACAGTTGCATTTTCATCTGTAAAAAAAGAATTTAACAGGTGTTTATATGCAGCTAGGGATGCATCATTATTTTCTATAGTTTGAATATCTTCTTGTGCAAAACAACCTAAAAGCATGTCGTTTTCTACCATACAAAAATGTGTAATAGGGAAATTATTAAACATTTTTTTAGCTGTTTTCACACTACTTTTTAAATGCAAAGGTTTTATTTCATTTAGTATGTAATCTGTAATATTCATGCTCTACGAATATAGGATAAAATGATTTAATAATTTATATTTGTACTCTAATTTTAGACAATGACAAAGTTAAGCGTAAATATTAATAAAATAGCAACATTACGAAACTCTCGCGGGGGTGATGTGCCAAATTTACTAAAAGTTGCTGCAGATATAGAGCATTTTGGTGGCCAAGGAATTACGATCCATCCAAGACCAGATGAAAGACATATTAAATACCAAGACGCAAGAGATTTGGTAGCTGTTGTAAAGACAGAATTTAATATTGAAGGAAACCCAATTAAGTCTTTTATAGATTTAGTTTTAGAAACGAAACCTACACAAGTTACGTTAGTACCAGATTCTATTCATGCAATTACTTCCAATGCTGGCTGGGATACTGTAAAACATCAATCTTTTTTAAAGGAAGTAATTCAAGAATTTAAACAAAACGGAATTAGAACTTCTATTTTTATAGACACAGATTTTAAGTTGATTGAGGCTGCAGCAGAAACAGGTGCAGACAGAATAGAATTATATACAGAAGAATTTGCTTCTCAGTTTCATTTAGGAAATAAAGAGGCTATAAAGCCATATACAGAGGCTGCAGTTTTAGCAAATAAATTGGGCTTAGGTATTAACGCAGGACATGACTTAAATTTAGAAAATATTAATTTTTTTAAACAGAACATCCCTAATTTAGCAGAAGTTTCAATTGGTCACGCCCTGATTGCAGAAAGTTTGTACTTAGGTCTAGAAAATGTGATAAATATGTATTTGCATCGATTGAAATAGGTTCTAGTGGTCACTAGGATTATAAAGTTTTAGCTGGCAGTAAGTATTGGAAACGGTAGTATAATGCTGCGTTTTTTTCTGAAAATCTCTATTTAACAAGCAGCAATAATAACAGTAAAAAATGTCTAAAAACCCAATATTACATTCCACTATAAAAGGTGAAGGAGTTTCGTTATTAATCTTGCATGGTTATTTCGGAATGTCTGATAATTGGAAAACACTAGGAAACCAATTATCTGAAGTGTATGAAGTGCATTTAATAGATCAAAGAAACCATGGCCGTAGTTTTCATGAAGATACTTTTGATTATGAAGTTTTAGTGGAAGATTTGTTTCATTATATTCAATACCATCAATTAGAGCAGGTATATATAATTGGGCATTCTATGGGGGGTAAAACGGCAATGTTGTTTGCAGTAATGTATCCGGAATTGGTTGAGAAATTAATTATTGTAGACATTTCTCCAAGAGAATACCAACCGCATCATAACGCAATTTTAGCAGGTTTAAATTCAATAGATTTTTCAGTAGATAATTCTAGGGGTAAAGTAGATAAGAAATTAACTGATTTAATTCCAGAATTGGGGGTGCGTCAGTTTTTGTTGAAAAATGTTTACTGGAAGGAAAAAGGACAATTAGCTTTTCGTTTTAATTTAGAAGCACTCACAGAAAATAACTCAGAAATAGGGGAAGCCTTGCCACCTTTTACTATTTATGAAAAGACCACTTTGTTTTTGAAAGGTGAGTATTCAGAATATATTACCGAGAAAGAGGAAGCAATAATCTCAGCACATTTTACCAATTCTAAAATAATTGAAATTAAAAAAGCAGGCCATTGGTTACATGCAGAAAACCCGACACAATTTTATAGGGAAGTTTCTGATTTTTTGAGATAAATATTCGCTATAACAAGTGATTTTTTGAAAAGTTTTTTGCTTGTTATAGGCTCTTTTCAAATGGAATAAAAATTATTCTTTTAATATTTTTTTTACACGCGGAGAAATAGCGGTTAAGGTTTCATAAACAATAGTTTCTGATATGTCAGATATGTTTTGTATCATTTTTTGACTATTAAAGAGAGTTACTTCATCCCCTTCCTTGCAATCAATCTTGGTTACGTTTACCATAATCATATCCATACAAACATTGCCAATAATTTCAGCCTTCTGATTGTTTATAAGTACAAAACCTTTTTTATTCCCTAATTTTCTTGACAAACCATCTGCATGCCCAACAGGTATTGTTGCAGTTTTTGTAGCTTTTTTAGCTATAAATGCTCTATTGTATCCTACAGTATCTCCAGGCTTAATTTCATGAATTTGAGAAATAATAGATTTTAAATTATGGGTGTTTTTTAATTGTGCGGTTTCTTTGTCATCATTTCCAAAGCCATATAAACCAATGCCAATTCTTACCATATCAAATTGCGCTTTTGGGTAATTGATAACGCCAGAAGTATTTAAAATATGTAATATTGGTTCATAGCCTAAATATTTACAAAAGTGTTGCACAATGCCTGTGAAATTATTAATTTGATTGCTATTGAAATTATTTTCACTTAAATCTTCACTAGCTGCTAAATGAGAGAAAAGAGATTGCACTTTTATATTATTTGTGTCTTTTATATGGGTTAAAATTTCTGGAATATCTGTATGCCAAAAACCTAATCTATTTAAACCTGTATTAAACTTTAGATGCACAGGGTAATTTGTTAATGGAGCTTTGGATGCAAGTTCTAAAAAAGCTTCAAAAATATTAAAATTATATAAGGCAGGTTCTAATCTATAAGCTACAATAGCTTGTAGGTTTTGCAGGTGTGGGTGCAAAACTAAAATAGGAGTTTGAATGCCTGCTTCACGCAAAGCAATGCCTTCATGCGCATAGGCAACAGCAAAGTAAGCTACTTTGTCTTCTAAAAATTTTGCAACTTGTACGCCATCACTTCCATAACCAAACGCTTTTACAACTGCTAGAATTTTTGTTTCTGGCTGTAATTTTTGTTTAAAATAATTTAGATTGTGCACCAATGCACTTCCATCAATTTCTAAAACAGTAACATGATTATTCATTGTTATACAAATTGTTATTCAGTTTTATTTTCCTTAGATTTAGCGTGTTCAGTAGAAAAACCGTCTGCTTTTTGTTTCTGTAAAGCTTTATAATATGCAGCTCTGCTTAAAGGCTCATATTCTTCCATTTCACCTAGCATTACAATCTTATCATTTTGTGCTTTTCTAAAGCTATAGTGTGCTAAGTTACCAGTATGGGTGCAAACTGCATGTACTTTCGTAACATACTCTGCAGTGGCCATAAGTGCAGGCATTGGTCCAAAAGGATTTCCTTTAAAATCCATATCTAAACCCGCTACTATTACCCGAACGCCTCTATTGGCCAAGTCGTTGCAAACCGCTACAATTTCATCATCAAAAAATTGTGCTTCATCAATACCAACAACATCCACATCATTAGCTAATAACAAAATATTAGAAGACACTGGTACAGGAGTAGAACGAATTCTGTTATCATTATGAGAAACAACTTCATCATCATCATAACGCGTATCTAAAGAAGGTTTAAAAATCTCTACACTTTGCTTTGCAAATTGTGCGCGTTTTAGGCGTCTTATTAATTCTTCTGTCTTGCCAGAAAACATGGAGCCGCAGATTACTTCGATCCAACCAAATTGTTCTGTATGATTTACTGTATTTTCAAGAAACATTTTGTAATTTTAGGCTTTAGAGATTTAAATTTTGTGTTACTTTGGTAATTAACAAATTTATTAAAATTTACGAATAAAAAACAACCTCAACTTACAACTTATGCACAAAAAACTGGAAAGCGATTTAATTAGTTTAGCACACAGCATTTTACAGATGAAAAATAAAGAGAATGTCTTTTTATTGAAACAAAAAGCACACGAAATTTATGAAAAATTATCTGTTTTAGCATTTGTTGAGGAGTATGTGAATACAACACCAGGGATAAAGGTAAAGAAAGAAGCGCTTATTTTAAAGGTTGAAGAGGCGTACAAAGTTAAAGACCAAAGCTCTAAGGAGGCAGATGAGGCTAAAAAGGTAGAAGTAATTGCAGAAGATTTTAAAGAAGTTCTTTTAGATGTTGAAAACGAAAAAACCAATGTAGACATTGAAGATAATTTTTCTAAAGAAGAAAAAAATCTTGAAGAAATTGAAGATCAAAGTATAGATAAAACAAAAGAATTTCTGGAAGTTGAGGAAATAACTGAAACAGAGCAACCTTTTAATGATTTAGAAAACTTAATTTTTGGAGATGCAGAAACAGAAAAACTTGAAGACCCTGCAGAAAATACTCAAGAGCGTAAAGATTTAACCTTAGAGGAAGAGTTAGAAGATACAATTCCTGTAGATATAATTGCTGATTTATTCGAGCCTTTAAAGCCTTCATCTTTAAATGATAAATTACAGACCAATATTCAGATTGGTTTAAACGATAGAATTGTATTTGTTAAGAATTTATTTGAAGGCAGTCAAGAAGACTTTAACAGGGTAATATCTCAGTTAAACACATTTAAAACGGAAAAAGAAGCGAAAAAATTTATCACTAAAATGGTAAAGCCAGATTATAATTGGTCTGAACAAGAAGATTTAGAAAACCGTCTAATAACTATTATCGAAAGAAGATTCGCATAAAAATATTGCCATTGAAACCTATCTTAATTCATACTCATTTTCACAAACGTAGAACAGGGGTTACCCGAAGTATAGAGAATGTTTTGCCTTTTTTTGATACTAAATTTGAAACCTATCTATTTGGTTATGGCGCAAAAGGAAAACATATTTCTATAAAAAATTTAAAAAATTTATTATTTTCTGATAGAGAAGTTGTCGTGCATTGTCATCGTAATAACGAAATTATTCGCATGCTTTTTTTTCGATTTTTAGGTGCAAAATTTAAGTTGATTGCAACTCGGCATGCAGAAACGATTCCGTCTGGTTTAACCATGAGGTTGCTAAAAAAATCAGATAAGGTGATTACTCTTATTGAAAGTATGAGTACAAAACTAGGAATTGAAAATACAATTGTTGGGCATGGAGTAAATGTTACGCTATTTAAGCCAAAAGTAAATGTTCAATTAAAAAACATCCCTCAAGAAAATATTATTTTATGTGCTGGAAGAGTTCGAAAAGCAAAAGGACACCTGGACTTGCTAAATGCTGCAAAAGTTTTAAGAGAACACCAGAACTGGGCATTGGTCATTGTGGGTAAAGTAGATAAGCCTGATTTTTTAGCAGAGTTAAAAGCAATTGCTAAAAATCATTTTATAGAAAATCAAGTTTTTTTTAGAGATGAAACTCTAGATATTATTTCTTTTTATCAATCATCTAAAATTGTGGTAGTACCAAGTTATTCTGAAGGCTTTTCTTTAGTAACAGCAGAAGCTATGTCTTGTGGTTGTGCTGTAATTGCTACAAAAAACGTAGGCGTTCACTCTACATTAATTACGCATGGCGAAAATGGGTATCTGTTTGAAGCAGGAAATAGAGACGCACTTTCAATGCTATTGGAAAACTCTATACACAATAAAGTACCACTTTTAGGAATCCAAGCAAGACAAGAAATATTAGAAAATTGGAGTGCAAAAAAAGAAGCAGAACGTCTAATCGATGTGTATTTAACATGATAAAAAACATAGGATATTTTACAGTTTTAGTGTTTTTATTTAGTTGCAAGGCTGCAATTAAAGTGCAAGAATTTCAAAATAAAGAGGTGTCTGAAGCTCCAAACTACCTGAATGAAGAAAACTGGGCAGTCTTGCCATCTACCTATTCATTAGACTTAAAAGAATTTGAAACGAAGGCAATAGACTCTTTAAAAGCAGATGTTTTTTATGTGTATCCAACGTTAAATACTGCTAAAGAAGATTTGCGTTGGAATGTTCCAATAGCAGACTTAGAACAACAAGATAAAGTTTTAAATAAAGTAGTTTTACTTCAAGCTTCAGCTTTTATAACTTCGGGTAAATTGTATGTGCCTTTTTATAGACAGGCACATTTAAGATCTTATAGTATGTTAGAAAAAGGAGGAGAAAAAGCATTATTACTTGCGTATTCAGATGTTAAAAATGCCTTTGAAGTGTATCTGAAAAAGTATAATAATGGGAGGCCAATTATTATTGCAAGTCATAGTCAAGGCGCTACGCATACTAAATTTTTATTACGGGACTTTTTTGATGATAAGCCTTTGCAAGAAAAGTTAATTGCAGCATATGTTGTAGGCACTGTGATGAAGCCTAATTTATTTAAAACGATAAAACCAATGATAAAGCCGAATGAAATAGGCGGTATTCTGGGTTGGAATACTTTTAAAAAAGGGAATTATCCAAAGAAAAAAGATAAATTTAAAGGCAGTGTAACTTCCAATCCTGTTACTTGGGATACTACAAAAACTACAGATTTATATCAACATAAAGGGTTTTTGTATTCAAATAAAAAAATATACAAAAGAGCCTTAAAAGTAGAAATTACAGATGGTTTAGTTTGGAGTACAAACCCTATATTTCCAATGCGTTTATTCATGTCTTTTATGAAAAATTATCATGTTGGAGATATCAATCTTTTTTGGCAAGACATTCGAGAAAACGCAGAACTAAGAACCCGCACTTGGCTTGAAAAAAATAAGAAGAGTATATGAATTATCAACTAGAAACTGGGGAATTATCAAAATAATAGTGAAGTAATTAGAGTTACTCTATGACTACATATTATACCTTAGTATTAGTTAATGACCTGAGGTTAGAAATTTAAAAAGGCTGGTCTGAAACTGCTAATACATGAACTATTTTAAATAGTATTCAACGTAGATTTGTTTAAAGAATACTTTCAATTTTAGTGATTATTTTTTCTATAGAAATACTTCCTGCAGCATTTAAATACGTTTCAGGGTATTTATTCCCATAAATGGAAGTAGGTATTTTTGGAAATTTTTCTAAATCTGGAAGTAGGGCATATTCTTTGGGTTGATAAAATGGAGCAAAACCTGCAAAAGGGTGTGTAACGCCCCAAATTGTAACTACTTTAACTCCAAATATTGCAGCCAGATGACCATTTCCAGAATCCATAGAAAGCATACAATCTAGATTAGAAATAGTTTCTAATTCTTCAGAAAAAGTTAATTTACTAGCAACGGAAAGTATATTAGAATTCTTTTCAAAAGAATTTAGCATGGGTATTTCATTTTTACTACCAAATAATAAGACAATATGATTTTCAGAGAGTCGTTCGATTACAATTTTCATTTTTTCTAGAGGATACATTTTACTCTTGTGCGCAGCAAAAGGAGCAATACCAATAATTTTTTTATGCTTTAAATCTGGGAAAAACTTTTTAACTTTATAGGGCAAAATTGCTTTATTTGGAAAATTAGGATTTGATAAATTGATTGTAAAACCTAGTTTTCTAAAAACTTCTGCATATCTCTCATGAGATGTTTTAAGTTGTACAAAGTATCTCTTCGAAATTAAGTTTTTCTTTTCTTTTCTTCCTTTATCAATTTGTACAAATGTTTTTTCTGAAAATAAAATTTTTAAAATAGTACTTCTTAATACATTATGAACATCTGCAATTGCGGTAAAATTTTGCTTTTTAAGTTCTTTATATAATTTAAAAATGCCCAAAAAACCTTTGTGTTTTGTTTTTGTTTCAACAAAATGTAATGTAGTATTTCTGTCTCT
>CAJXTJ010000037.1 GCA_913061165.1 uncultured Polaribacter sp. | reverse complement strand
TTTATACATAGAGAGAAGTGTTATAATTTTTTTTTGCTCATTCATTTTTGAAGTACCTTTGTAAAAAGTTTTTTCAATGAAAAATAGGTTTCCAAAAATAGTGAAAATTGCTATTATTTCTGTTTATTTAATCTTTTTGGCAGGTGCAATTGTTAGAATGACGGGTTCTGGAATGGGTTGTCCAGATTGGCCTAAATGTTTTGGTTATTATATTCCGCCAACTTCTGAAGAACAAATTATCTGGAAACCCAATACAACCTATAAAGAGGGTTTTATAATTATTAAAGACGAAGTTTTATTTGTTGCCGAAAGCGATATAAAAACGAAAAAAAACTTTAACACAAAAAATTGGACAGCATACACAAAACACGGTTATAACAAATTTAATAAGTTTCATACTTGGACAGAATACATTAATAGACTCGTTTCTGTTTTAGCTGGTTTTGTATTTCTATTTCTTATTTACGGAGCCTTTAAACTCAGAAAAACGGATAAAAGAATTCCGTTATTAGCTTTTGGTGCCTTCTTTTTAATGTTATTTGAGGCTTGGTTAGGAAAAACGGTAGTAGATACGAATTTAACACCCGCAATTATTACGGTACACATGGTTATAGGTTTGGTAATTATCGGACTATTATTATGGCTGAAGTTTATCGTTTCTAAAAGAAAAACACTTTTTAGATACAATTCGCTCTTTAATAAATTATTAATTATTTCTGTAATTTTCTCATTGATACAAATTGCTATGGGAACGCAGGTAAGGCAATTTATAGACGAACAAGTGAAATTATATGGTTTTGAAAACAAGAACCACAGTTTAATGAATCCTAGTTTTAAATTTTACTTTCATAGATCTTTTACCATTGCAATTGTTTTAGTAAACTTAGGAATGTTCTATATAAATCAAATTAAAAATCTAGGGTATACTCTGGTAAATTGGATTGTTTTCTTAATTTTCTTAGAAGCAATTACAGGTATTTTAATGTATTATGCAGAAATTCCTATTGGTACGCAGGCAATCCATTTGTTAGCAGGTGCACTTTTATTCGGACTACAATTTTACTTGTGGCTGCAGAACCGGTATGCAAAATAAAATAGTATTCTGTAGCAGTTGGCAATAGCAGCTTCTCACTATAATGCAAACGAGTACTTAAAGTAAGACGACTAACAACACCACAGTAAGAAACTGTAAGCTAAATACTAAAACCTACGGATGCGCATTCACCCAGACCGCGCCATCAGAAAAGTATTCTTTTTTCCAGATTGGAACCGTTTCCTTTAGGGTATCAATTGCAAATTCACAAGCTGCAAAAGCTGCTTTTCTATGCTTGGAAGAAACTGTAATTATAACAGGAATGTCTCCTATTTTCAAAACTCCTTCTGCATGATGCACAGCAATTTTATAAATATCAAACTTTTCTAAAGTTAGTGCTGCGATTTTTTGCATTTCCTTAATTGCCATTGGTTTGTATGTAGAAAAATCTAATTGTGTTACTTCTTTTCCTTGCGTATCATTTCTAACGGTTCCTATAAAAGCAGCAATTCCGCCACAAGAAGCGTCTTCTACAAAACGGTAGCATTCTTGTAAATTTAATTTATCTGAAGTTATTTTTATGGAAGTTCTCTGCATTGTGCAACAAAAATAGGAAAACAAATTTGTATTTTTGTGTTATACTATAAAATCAAAAGTTCTCGATACAATTTCATTTAAAAAAGTGAAATCATTCGAACTGATATTATTAAAAATTTCTATGAAAAATATATTCAGAATTATTAGCTTTTTAGAAGGCGTCTCTTATTTATTATTGCTTTTTATTGCGGTACCAATTAAATACTTTCAAGGAGACGTATCTTACGTGAAAATGCTAGGGATGCCTCATGGCATTTTGTTTATGAGCTATGTTGTTATGGCTATTGTTATTCAGAAGAAAATGCAATGGAATCTAAAAAATTTAGGAGTTGTTCTGCTTGCTTCTATCATTCCTTTTGGAACTTTTTATGTAGATAAAAAATATTTACAGAAATAGATACGTTGTATTACTTCTAGAAAACAAGAAAATTTATAAAGACGAAAGAGTTTTAAGAACTAAAATTATTTTTTACTTTACAAAAGACCAAGAAAGCTTTTAACCTCCACTAACTGGTGGGATTATAGCAACAACGTCATTTTCTCTTAACAATAGTTCATCTTCTACATAAGCTTCATTTACTGCAATGGCATACGTATTTATGTTTTTTAGCTGTGGGTGTTTTTCTTTTAAAACAGTTTTAAATGCGCCAATAGAAATGGAACTTGCTAATACTACATCGAGTTCACTTGCGCCAATTAAATCAGCAGTAATACCAAAGAAAAGAGTTTTAATATTCATACTTCAAAACTAATTAAAACAAACTTAATCTAAACAAGAAACCATCGTTTTTAATTCCTGCATGGTTAGATTTCACGTAGTCTATTCGTAAAAAACGCCATTTATCAAAACCTATATTACCCAATCCAACGGAATACTCAGTATATGGATTTTTATCTGACATAAATAAAGCCTTTGACCCTACAACAAAATGAAAATTCAATTTATTAAGCAATGGGATTTTACTTAAAATAGCTCCTCTAAAATTGTGTTCAATATGTGCTTCAGCGTATTTATCATTCGTATAAAACTTGTAATAATCTAGAAGTCCAAAACTATTTAATTGATAATCCATAACAAAAGTTAACTGATTACCATTGGCCTGTAAATTATCCATAAAAGCAATATCTTTCTTTTTTAGAAATAATCCTCCTCTAGCATTATAAGTTAAATCTCCATAATTACCTGTACTGATACCTTGTCTTAAATTTGCTGTAAATAAATCTGAATTTAAGGCAGTATTTGACGCTCCAAAATTCTTCCTATAATTTACAGTTAATGAAGGGTACTTATCGTTACCCATATTAAACTTTCTATCTGGGTATGATAAGTATTTCTGATTAAAAATAAATGTTGCGCCAATATTTAAAGTTGCTATTTTGTGCGCTGTAAATGCGGCGTTCTCAAAATCTGCTTGATCTAAAGGATTGTTAGATGTATAAGGAGCATTCTTACTTTGCCTTGCAAAAGAGTAATTATTGATATTAAAAAGTGGCTTTCTATTTGCATACTCTAAAGATGTTGAAAAGAAAATTCCGTTTTTTATTTCTTCTGAATAGGTGATTTTTGCAAACTCTTTTTCGTAAATTTTAAAATAATTATCTCTTAAGTATAATGATCTAATTGTATTGTCTAAAGCAGAAATTGGTTCTCTATCATTAAATTGTGCAGTCGTAACTCCACCAGATACACCTATTTGAGGTCTAGAAATATAATTCCATTTTTTAGTAAAAAAGAAGGTTGGTCTTATTCTTTTTTCAGAAAAACTATAGTTCGCTTTTACACCCGAATTCCACCGTTCTCCCTTATCATTCAATCTTTTAAAATAGTTAAAACCTAAAGTGGTGTTTACACCTTGCACGGTGTTAAAATTAGAATTACCAAGTAAACCGTTAAAAGATAAAGACCATTTTTCAAAAGAATTTCTATATGTATAGCCTGTAATTGGCGAAAGTAGATTTAATTTATTTTGCTTTTTATTTATAGAATCTAAATAAATTTTAGATTTCCGAACCAGTTTAATACTGTCTTTAATTAAGTAATCTTTAACCTCTTCTTTTGTTAACGGTACAGGTCTTAATTTATTCCAAAAAACAGTATCTTTTTTTGTTGCATTTTGTTCGAAAGACAAAACTTCATTTGAAAATGTATTTTTAGAAAAATTAGGAGAAAAATTATACGCTGAATAGGCTGCAGAAAACCGTCCATCAAACTTAAACCCAAAAGCATCTACTTTAAAATCGATACTTTGACTAATTAAAACCCAAGCATCATTTTCAACTGAGTAGTTGTAGTTTTGTTTTAAATGCAGAACATCTACAATAGGAATATTTACTTGCGCACCTGTAACAGAAACATCTGCTCCATACAAAGCCCAATCATCCTCTACAATGTACAAAAAACCATTAAAAACTCTATCATTTTTACGCTTAGGAATTAGTTTAATTTTATTAATCAGTTTGCCGTTGTTATCATAAAAAGAACCCTCTAACTTAAATTTATAATAATTAAAAGCGTTTATAGATACTGGCGAAATCAAATCATTCCCAAATTCTACACTATTTTCATAAAAGTTAATATTTGCATCCTCTGCCCTATTAAAACTAATTCCGTTATCCTTTCCGGATACTTTAGATGCAATAATTTTTTCTTTAAATTTTTTTGGTTTTTTTTGAAAATTAATTTCAGAGACAGTCTCAGAAAGGTATACAATGCCACTTCTTGTAGAATCTAAACCACCACCAAAATCGCCCATAGTTTGCCCCAAAAATTTCTCTGGTGCATCTTTTATTTTATACAAACCACGTGAGTAAAATTTTGCTGTGTAATTAGAATATTTATCCGTATTCTTATCTTTATTCGCAATAACATTTCTTATAATACGGTTTGCAGGGTTGTCTTTAGTTGAAATAACAATTTCTTTTAATTGTACATTCTCTTCCTCTAAAACAATATCTAATTCAAACGGAAAAGAAGTAATATTTACCTCTTTTTTTAAGGTAGTAAACCCTATAATTTGAAAAACCACTGCATACTTTCCTGGTTTTTTTATATCTAAAATATAATCTCCATTGTCATTTGTAGTTGTTCCGGTAAATGTGTTGTTTAAATAAACGCTTACAGAAGAAAGAGGTGCTCCTTCTTTATCTGTAGCGGTCCCTTTTATCTGAGCATTGACAGTAAATACAAAACACAATAATAAAATAATAACACTCTTTTTCATAGATAGCTTTTTTTGTTAGACGTAAACATAAAGTTTATGTTACAAGAAAACTGTTAAGATTTGTTAAACCAAATACAATTATTCTTACTTTATAAGACCTTTTAAAACAGCAAAACTTTACAAGAAACAACCTATATTTATAATTAATTTTCTTGTTTTAAACAAGAAATCCATTTTATAAAAGATTCTCTTTCTTCGTTTTCTCTTCAGTTGAAAACCATATATTTGTTGGTTCTAATACAAACGTTATTTATGAGCAATTCTAGAAAAAGACACGAAGCTTTATTATACCATGCGAAGCCAAAACCAGGGAAAATTGCAGTTGTTCCTACAAAAAAGTATGCAACACAGCATGATTTAGCATTGGCATATTCTCCAGGAGTAGCAGAGCCATGTTTAGAAATTGCAAAAGACAAAAATAACGTTTATAAGTATACTGCTAAGGGGAACTTAGTAGCTGTAATTTCTAATGGAACTGCAGTTTTAGGGTTAGGAAATATTGGCCCTGAAGCCTCTAAACCGGTAATGGAAGGAAAAGGATTACTTTTTAAAATATTTGCAGATATTGATGTTTTTGACATTGAAGTGGATGCAACAGATGTAGAACTATTTATACAGACAGTAAAAGCGATTGCTCCTACATTTGGCGGAATTAATTTAGAAGACATTAAAGCTCCTGAAGCTTTTGAAATAGAAAGACGTTTAAAAGAAGAGTTAGACATTCCTGTAATGCATGATGATCAGCACGGAACTGCAATTATCTCTGCAGCTGCACTTAAGAATGCAATTGATATTACAGAGAAAGATATTAGTAAAGTAAAAATTGTAGTTAATGGTGCGGGTGCTGCAGCAATTTCTTGTACCCGTTTATATTTAAAGTTAGGTGTAAAAAGAGAAAATGTTGTCATGTGCGACAGCAAAGGAGTTATTAGAAAAGATAGAGAAAATCTTACCTCACAAAAAGCAGAATTTGCAACAGATAGAGATTTAGAAACTTTAGATGAAGCAATGCAGAATGCAGATATTTTTATAGGTTTATCTACAGGAAATATAGTATCGCCCGCAATGCTTTTAACAATGGCTAATGATCCTATTGTTTTTGCAATGGCAAATCCAGAACCAGAAATAGAATACGATATTGCAGTAGCTACTAGAGATGATATTATTATGGCTACCGGAAGATCTGATCATCCTAATCAAGTAAATAATGTACTTGGTTTTCCGTTTATTTTTAGAGGAGCTTTAGATGTTAGAGCTACCAAAATTAACGAAGAGATGAAAATGGCAGCGGTGCATGCTTTGGCAGATTTAGCTAAAAAAACGGTTCCAGAACAAGTAAATATTGTGTACGACGAAGTGAGCTTAACGTACGGAAGAGAGTACATTATTCCAAAACCATTTGATCCAAGATTAATTTATGAAATTCCCCCAGCAATTGCAAAAGCGGCAATGGATTCTGGAGTTGCCTTAGAACCAATTACAGACTGGGATAAATATAGAGAAGAATTAATGGAGCGCTCTGGTTCTGGTAATAAAGAAATTAGACTTTTACATAACAGAGCAAAAAATAATCCAAAACGTGTTGTTTTTGCAGAAGCAGACCATCTAGATGTTTTAAAGGCTGCACAAAGAGTGCATGAAGAAAAACTAGGGAAAGTAATTTTACTAGGGAGAAAAGATGTGATTATTGAGCTGAAAGAAGAAATTGGTTTTTTAGATGAAGTGACTATTATAGACCCAAAAACAGACGACGAAAAAGAAAGAATAAACCGTTTTGGAGAAGCATACTGGAAAACACGCCAAAGGAAGGGAAGAACGCTTTCTGAAGCAAAAAAATTAATGCGAGAGCGTAATTATTTTGCTGCAATGATGGTAAATGAAGGCGAAGCAGATGCTTTAATTACTGGATATTCTAGGCCTTACCCAACGGTTGTAAAACCAATGTTAGAGTTAATAGAAAAAGACAAAGATGTTACCAGAATAGCGGCTTGTAATCTAATGTTAACAAAACAAGGTCCTTTGTTTTTAGCGGATACTACTATTAACGAAAATCCTACAGCAAAAGAATTGGCTAAAATTGCACAAATGACTGGTAGATTTGCAAATATGTTTGGTATGAAACCAAATATTGCTATGCTGTCTTACTCTAATTTTGGCTCTTCAAATTCTGCAACTTCTAAAAAAATTAGAGAAGCTGTTTCTTATATACATCGTTATTTTCCTGACACTGTAATAGATGGTGAGATACAAGCAGATTTTGCTTTAAACCCAGAAATGCTGGCCAAAGAGTTTCCTTTTTCTAAGTTGAACGGAAAAAAAGTAAATGTTTTAATTTTCCCTAATCTAGAATCTGCAAATATTACCTACAAGTTGTTAAAACAAGTAGAAGGTGCAGAATCTATTGGACCTGTAATTTTAGGTTTTAATAAACCAGTACATATTTTACAGTTAGGTGCAAGCGTAGATGAAATGGTAAATATGGCTGCATTAGCAGTTGTAGATGCGCAACAAAAAGAAAAAAAAACAACAAATAAAAAGTAGTACTTTAGAAGTCTGAAAATATTTTTATGATAACACAGGTTAGAGGAAGGTTAGTTGAGAAAAATCCAACAGAGGTTGTTGTTGACTGCAATGGTGTTGGGTATTTATTACATATTTCTTTAAATACATATGCTGCACTGCCTTCAGACGAAAACGTAGTTTTATATACGCATCTTTCTATACGAGAAGATGCGCATACACTTTTTGGATTTATCAACAAAACAGAAAGAGCAATTTTTAAGTTCTTAATTTCTGTTTCTGGCGTTGGCCCAAGTATTGCAAGAACCATGTTATCTTCTATGACTTCAGAAGAAATTCAGCAAGCAATTGCGTCAGAAAACGTTGCCGTTATTCAATCTGTAAAAGGTATTGGTGCAAAAACAGCACAAAGAGTTATTGTAGACTTAAAAGATAAAATCTTAAAGACTTTTGATATTGATGAAGTTTCTATAGGTGTAAACAATACAAATAAAGATGAAGCGTTATCTGCTTTAGAAGTCTTAGGTTTTCAAAGAAAACAATCAGAAAAATTAGTTTCTTCTATTGTAAAAGAAAATACAGATGCTACTGTTGAACAAATCATAAAATTAGCTTTAAAAAACCTATAATCAATTGAGTACCTTTTTTAAAAGATTTTTTTTATTCCTTACAATTACTTTCACAGTAGGTTTCGCTACGCACGCTCAAAATAACACAGAAAAAGATACTACTGCCGTTACAACACCTGCTATAGATTTGCGGTATGACTTTAAAAGTACTCAAAAAGGAGGTTTGTATTTAGATGATTTAGCTGAAAAAGAAATTATTTTTGATAAGTTACTGAATACCTACGTTATTGTTGAAAAAATTGGAAATTATGCGACAAGAACTCCTATATATTTAACACCAAAAGAATACCAACAATATAGATTAAAAAGAGACATGTTGCAATACTTTAAAGACAAAGTAAGTGCAACAAATAGCAAGAAAAAAGGAGCTAAAGCAGCTCAAAAAGATTTATTACCAACGTATTATATAAATAATAAATTTTTTGAAACTATTTTTGGTGGCACAGAGGTAAAAGTAACACCAACTGGTAATTTAAACTTAAAGCTTGGTTTTATTTATCAGAACACAGACAATCCACAAATTTCAGAAGAAAACAGAAGCAACCTTACCTTCGATTTTGATCAACAAATAAACGCAAGTATTCGTGCAAAAGTTGGGGAACGCTTAGAGGTGTCTGCAAATTATGATACACAGGCATCTTTTGATTTTCAGAATTTAGTAAAAATTCAATTTATACCACCAGCACTATCTGATGTAGAATATAATGAAGACGGAATAATACAGGGTCTAGAGGCTGGTAATATTTCTATGCCTATTAAAAACTCTTTAATTAACGGAGCGCAAAGTTTATTTGGTGTAAAAACAAAATTACAGTTTGGTAATACAAATATTACGGCTGTTTTCTCTCAACAAAATTCTGAAAGTAAAACGGTGGTTGCAGAAGGGGGTGCCTCTATTCAAGAGTTTGAATTAAGAACTACAGATTATGACAATGACAGACACTTTTTCCTGTCTCAGTACTTTATAGATAACTATGCAAATTCACTAAAAAATTATCCTTTAATAAGCAGTCCTATAAATATTACGAGAGTAGAAGTTTGGATTACCAATAGAAATGCAAGTACAGAAGATTTTAGAAGTATTGTTGCATTTGCAGATATAGGTGAATCTGAACCTAATGTTCTAGTTGATGAAAATGGTATCGTTTTAAATAACTCTATCACACAAGCACAAGTATCTGGAAACAATCTTCCGTTTAATGGTGCTAACAGAATTGGTACAGAAATTATAGCTAATGACAACATTAGAGAGATTTCTAAAGTAGACAGCTCTTTATTACCTTATAACATGCAAAATGGAACAAATTATTCCGTTTTAGAAAATGCTAGAAAATTAAATCAAAATGAATATCGTTTAAACCCAAAATTAGGTTTTATATCTTTAAACAGGAGATTAAATGATGGTGAAGTTTTAGCAGTTGCCTACGAATATACGGTTGCTGGTAGCGTAAACGGAAGCACAAAAAATTCCTTTAAAGTTGGTGAGTTTTCAAATGACGGAATTCAAGCACCAAGTAATTTGGCTGTAAAATTATTACGCTCAGAAATTTTACAAACCAAACGTACTAATAGTACTACCGGTTTAGATGAGTCTTTTCCTACTTGGCGATTAATGATGAAAAATGTCTATGCTTTAGGCGCTTTCCCACTAACACAAGACGGCTTTCGATTTGAAATTCAATATAGAGATGACCAAACAGGAATCCCTTCTAATGTTTTACAAAATGCCCAAACTACTGGTATCTCTAACCTACCTTTATTGCAAGTTTTAAATTTAGACCAGTTAGATCAAAGTCAGTTTAGAACATCTGATGGTTATTTCGATTATGTAGAAGGAGTTACGGTAAACTCAGAAAATGGATTTATATTTTTTCCTGAACCAGAACCTTTTGGAAATGATTTAGAAGATGCCTTAACGAATCCCTTAGATGCAACTTACTTGTTTAAAGAGTTATATTTAAACACAAAAATTAATATAAAAAACAATTTTCAGAGTAAAGACAAGTACTTCTTAAAAGGGTATTTTAAATCAGAAAATTCTGGTGGAATTCCTATTGGTGCATTTAATGTGCCAAGAGGCTCTGTAAGAGTTTCTGCTGGCGGAAGACAGTTGGTAGAAGGGGTAGATTATGTAGTAGATTATCAATTAGGAAGGGTTCAAATAATAGATCCCGGTTTGAGTGCATCTGGTGTACCTATTAGTGTTTCTACAGAAAATAATGCTGTTTTTAATCAACAAAGAAAGACATTTTTTGGTGTTGATGTAGAACATAAATTTTCTGACGAGTTAATTGTGGGAGCCACCTATTTAAATATAGAAGAAAGACCTTTAACACCTAAAGTTAATTTTGGTGCAGAGCCTATAAACAATACCATGCTAGGTTTTAACTTTGATTATTCTTCGGAAATTCCGTTTTTTACAAAATTAGCAAATAAGCTACCTTTCGTAGATACAGATGCAACCTCTAATTTATCTTTAAGAGGAGATATCGCTTATTTAATACCTGGATCGCCAAGTGGAATAGACGTTACCGGATCTGCAACTTCTTATATAGATGATTTTGAAGCTTCTCAAATACCTATTAGCCTGTTATCTGCATTAGATTGGTACGAAGCAAGTACACCAAAATACTTTCCAAATTTAAATGGCGAAAGTGATGACTTATCTTACAATTACAAAAGAGGAAAACTAGCTTGGTATCGTGTAGATCAAATATTTTATGGTGCAGGAAATACACCTTCAAGCGTAGATGCAAATGAACTTTCTAGGGCAGAAACAAGACAAATTAATTATAGAGAATTATTTCCTAATGTTCAACTAGATATTACACAAAATTCTTTAGTTAGAACTTTAGATTTAGCCTACTTCCCTCAAGAAAGAGGTTCTTATAATTTTAATCAAGACCCTAATGAGGTAGCTATAGATGTACCTAGCAATACAGTAAAACTATTAAATCCTCAAGAAAATTGGGGTGGAATTATGCGTCCGCTTACTACTAATAATTTTGACCAAGCAAATGTAGAATACATGCAATTTTGGATTATGGATCCATATCAGAATTACTCTTTAACCACAGAAGAAGGTTTGCCAGAAGAATTAGACCCTAATAATATTGCAAATCAAATTGGAGATTTATATATAAACTTAGGTAATATTTCTGAAGATATTTTAAAAGACAACCGTAAAATGTACGAAAACGGTTTGCCAGAAGATGGTTTAAAAGTAGATGGAAACAACATAAAATCGACTATTTGGGGAGATGTACCGAGAAACCCTTCGATTATTTATGCTTTTAATGAGCAAGACGATGCGCGTGCAAATCAAGATCTTGGGTTTGATGGCTTAAAGGATGCTGAAGAAAAAAAACTTGACAATATTGGGCAGTATTCAGGTTTAATTGACCCCGCCGCAGATAACTTTCAGTTTTTTAGAGGTGCTAATTTAGATGCAATAAATGCCTCTTTAATAACGAGATATAAAGATTATAATAACACGCAAGGAAACTCACAAACATTAAATCAAAGTACAGAATCCTATCCAACTTCATCTACAACATACCCAGACACAGAAGACATTAACAGAGACCAAACAATGAATACTGTAGAAAGTTATTTTGAGTACAAGGTTTCTATGAATCAAGCAGATTTAAAGAAAGGTGTTGGGTATATTGTAGATGAAAAAACAACTACCGTTACTTTAGATAACGGAAGTACTCAAGAAACAAAATGGTATCAATTTAGGGTACCTGTAAGAGGCGGAACTCCAATAAACGGAATTTCAGATTTTAATAGCATTCGTTTTATAAGAATGTTTTTAACTAATTTTAAAATGCCTATTGTAATTCGTTTTGGTGAATTAGATTTAGTTCGTGGAGACTGGAGACGCTATGTAAGAACCTTAGAATCAGACACAAATACAGACAGAGAATTAACACAAGAAGAGTTAAATGATTTTGAAGTTGGTGTTGTAAGTATAGAGCAAAATGAGGGAAGCTACATACAACCACCAGGAATTGAAAGAGAACGTTTACAAGGAAGTACCACGGTACAACTGCAAAACGAACAATCTGTAACCTTAAAAGTAAACCAATTAAAACCTAACGAAATAAGAGCAATTTATAAAAATATTAGTGTAGACTTAAGGCGTTTTAAACAATTAAAAATGTTTATGCACTTACAACAAGATATTAAAAAATCTATTTTAAATGACGGCGATATCTCTGCAATTATTAGATTAGGAACAGATTTAAATGAAAATTTTTATCAAATTGAGATTCCCCTTACAGTTTCATTAAATGGAACTTCAGCATTAGATCTTTGGCCAGAAGCTAATAATTTAGATGCCTTTTTAGAAACCTTTGGTAAGGTAAAGTTAGAAAGAAATAGTGCTAATTTTCCTGTCTCTGGAGTTTTTCAATCTCAAGAACAAAACACAGATTTTCCGTATACCATTAGTGTAAAAGGAAACCCAACTTTAGCACAATTAAGAACTATTATGTTGGGTGTTAAAAACACTACTTTAAATGATAAAAGTGCAGAAGTTTGGTTTAATGAATTGCGTTCCGCTGGCTTTGACAATAAAGGAGGTTGGGCTGCCGTTTTAAATGCCGATGCAAATTTTGCAGATGTAGCGAATGTATCTCTGGCAGGAAGTATGTCTACCGTGGGGTTTGGTAATGTAGAAGACAGAGTAAACCAACGCAGCTTAAACGAAACCAAGCAATATGACATTGCAACTACTATTAACTTAGGTAAAGTACTAACACCTAAGAAATGGGGAATACAATTACCTATGAGTTATAGTATTGGTGAAACTTTTATAGATCCAAAGTTTGATCCTCAATACCAAGATGTTACTTTAGAAGATGCGATAGACCAAAATCCAAATAGCGAATTTTCTAGAGATTATACAAAAAGGACTAGTATTAGTTTTATAAACGTAAAGAAAAATAGAAACCCTAATTCAACCAAAAAACCAAAATTTTATAATGTAGAAAACCTATCTGTTTCTTATGCGCACAACAAGGAGTTTCACAGAGATTATAATATAAAAAAATACAATAATGAAAGTGCAACTGCCGGAGCGACCTACAATTATAACTTTCAAGCCAAATCTATAGAACCTTTTAAAAACATTGGGTTTTTAAAGAGTAAATATTTAAAGCTTATAAAAGACTTTAACTTTAACCCAATTCCGTCTAATGTTGCTGTTAACTCTAGAATAAATAGAAACTTTACAGAACAACAGTCTAGAAATTTAGTTGAGGGTTTATCTGATCAACCAGAATTGAAACAACGTAGATTTTTATTTGATTGGGATTATACCGTTGGTTTCGATTTAACAAAATCGCTTCAATTTAACTTTAATGCTACCAATAGTTATATTTATGATACGTTTGATTCTAACGATGAAATTCAAATTTTTGATGAATTTTTTAATACAGGAAGAGCAAATCATTACCATCAGAAACTAAATGGTACGTATCAATTACCACTAGCAAAAATTCCTTTTTTAAGCTGGATAAAAGTAGATTATGGGTACACCGCAGATTTTGATTGGCAAGCGGCGGCGCAAAGCACAATTGATATTGGCGGAACTGATGTTGCGTATGTGGATTTAGTAGGTAATGTTATTCAGAATGCAAATACTCATAATTTAAATACTACGTTTTCCTTTGAAAAATTTTACAAGAGTTTAGGATTTGAAAAATGGACAAAAACTAAAAGAAAGCCCATTCCTAAGCAAGTAGTTGCTTTAAAAGCGTTAGATAGTTTAGCTAAAAAACCAAAAAGGATTAGACAAAAATATAAAAGAGTGCCATATCCTAGTAAAAAAATACCACTTGTAAAGAAGGTTTTAAAAAGTTTGTATACGGTTGCAACGTCTGTAAAACAGGGGAAAATAAGTTATTCAGAAAATAACGGACAATATCTACCAGGGTATACACAAGATGTTGGGTTTCTTGGTGGTGCACCAACTTCATTTGCTTTTGGTAGCCAAGTAGATATTAGAAATACCGCTTTACAGAATGGTTGGCTTGTAGGTCCTAGAGACCCTGATAATAGCGAGTACTACAACAAAACATATAGTAGAACACAGTACAATAAATTAGATTACACTTTCACATTAAAACCTATTAAAGATTTAAATATTGATGTTCGAGGGAATCAAATTAAAACTAGAGATTTATCGCAACAACTAGATGTTATAGAAAATGGATCCTCTGCGGGTGCTTTAGATTTTAGTGCGCCAGTTTTTGAGACAGGAAATTTTAGTACCAGTCACGCAATGATTGCAACAGTATTTACTGATGGAGATGCTTTATTTCAAACAATGAAAGCGTATAGAAGCATCATAGCAAACAGACTGGCTAAAGAAACCGGTGCACCAGTTGATGGTTTTGGCAGTAACAGCCAGCAAGTATTGTTACCTGCATTTATGGCTGCATATTCTGGTTCTAATCCCGATAAAATAAACACAGGTTTATTCAGAAACATACCAATACCAAATTGGACTTTGCGCTACTCTGGGTTTATGAAATTAGATTTCTTTAAAAGGAACTTTAGCAGCTTTGTTATTTCTCATGGGTATAAATCTTCATATACAGTTTCTAGTTTCACCAACAATTTACAATTTGATAATGATAATGCATTTTCAAATAGGAACTCTGCGGGGAACTATGAATCTCAATTATTAGTTTCTGCAGCTACATTAGTAGATGAATTTTCTCCTTTAATTAAACTTGACATGAAAATGCGTAATTCCTTTTCTCTTAGAGGTGAAGTAAAAAGCGACAGAACACTTACTATGAATTTTAATAATAGCACTTTAACAGATATAAAAGGAACAGAATATATTCTTGGAATGGGGTATGTTTTTAAGGATGTGAAAGTAAATACGCGCTTCACAGGTAAAAAACAAACCTTAAAAGGAGATGTTAATTTAAGAGCAGATGTTTCTTTAAGAGATAATTTAACACAAATTAGATCTGTAGATGAAGATAATAACCAAATTAGTGGTGGACAAAGATTATTTTCTATTAAATTTACAGCCGATTATAGATTGAGTAGTAGTTTAACAGCATCTTTTTATTACAATCATCAAACATCTAAATATGCGATCTCTACAACTTTCCCTAGACAAGCGATAAATGGCGGATTTAATATTATCTATAACTTAGGAGGAAATTAAATAATTAACAAAATAAATATATTAAAATGAATATCCCATCAGAATTAAAGTATACTAAAGATCACGAGTGGATTCAGATAGAAGGTACTATTGCAACCATAGGGATTACAGATTTTGCCCAAGGAGAATTAGGAGACATTGTTTATGTAGATGTAGATACCTTAGATGATACTTTAGCTGAAGGTGAAGTTTTTGGCTCTGTAGAGGCTGTAAAAACAGTATCTGACTTGTTTATGCCCTTAACAGGAGAAGTTATTGAATTTAATGATGCATTAGAAGATGATCCAGAATTGGTAAACTCAGATCCTTATAATAAAGGATGGATGATAAAAATTAAATTTACTGACAACTCACAACTAGAAGATTTATTAGATGCTGCAGCTTATGAGAGCCTGGTTAAAGGGTAAAATATTTTTAATAGCAATAACAATAACCCTTAGTCTTGTGATTTTAAGCCTAATAAAAGTACCTGTATATAACGTGGGAGTTACACACCTAGATAAGTGGCAACATTGCTTTGCATATTTTGTATTAAGTCTCTCTTGGTTAATTGCTTTTTATAAAAAGAAGAAAAAACTACTAGTAGTAGCTTGCTGTATTTTATTGGGTGTAATTATTGAAATTTCGCAAAGCACACTAACACCCTACAGAACAGGAGATTACTATGATGTTATTGCAAATTCTCTTGGTGTTTTATTAGGTTTACTTGTTTTCAATATGCTAAGCAAAAAAATTGAAGTTAAAAAATGAAAAGATTTGTAATTAACATAATAATTTAGCTAAATTAGCAAACTATTTAAAACTCTTATTCAATGGAAATAAAGAAGAATCCTAAATCGAATTTAGAAAATTACAGTAAAATATTTATGCAAATTGGTCTTGTATTAGCCTTATTTGTAACCTACGCTGCAATTGAAAAGAAAACTTATGACAAAACCACTAGTAGTTTAGGTGTTGCAAATATGAATGCAATGATGGATGAGGATATTCCTATTACTGAAAGAGTTGAGCCAGTAAAACCCAAAACACCACCACCTCCAGCACCTGAAAAGATTGAAGTGGTAGAAGATGAAAAAGAAGTAGAAGAAACTGTCATAGAATCTACTGAGACAGATGAAAATGAAGCTGTAGAAGTTGAAGAAATTGTAGAAATTGAAGAAGGAGAAGAGATTATTGAAGATGTAAACTTCATGATTATTGAAGATGCACCTGTATTTCCAGGATGTAAAGGTTCTAAAAAAGAATTAAAAGACTGCTTTAGTAAAATGGTACAAAAACACTTTTCTAGAAAATTTGATGCAGATTTACCTAATGAATTGGGCTTGTCTCCAGGTAAAAAAAGAGTATTTATTGGTTTTAAAATTGATAGACAAGGTAATATTGTTAATATTCAAGCAAGAGCACCGCACCCAAGAATTAAATCAGAAGTTATTAAAGTAATGAAAATGTTACCTAAAATGAAACCCGGTAAACAAAGAGGAAAACCAGTAGGGGTTAGTTATAATACTGTCTCTTATACACATCTGACGCTGCCGACGACTCCTTACGTGTAGAT
>CAJXTJ010000036.1 GCA_913061165.1 uncultured Polaribacter sp. | reverse complement strand
AAAAATACAAAAAAAAATGAGTTTGTTTTAAGTCCAGAAGCAAAAGCTTTAGCTGCTAAGTTTGAATTAAATAAAGGAAAATTACCTTGGCCTATAGATCAGGGTTTAATTACAAGAAAGTTTGGTAAACAGCCACATCCTACTTTTCCAGGAATTACAATTAATAGTACAGGTTTGCATTTAGTAACTCAGAAAGGAAAAAGTGCAGCTGCCATATTTAATGGAAAAATATTAAATGTATTAGTCACCTCAGAGGGCAGAAAGAATGTTTTAATACAGCATGGAAACTATATTACTTCCTATAATAATTTAGATAAACTGTATGTAAAAAAAGGAGATAAGGTAATTACAGGTCAGAAGATTGGTCAGATATTCACAGATAAGGTTTCAGGAAAAACAACACTTATTTTTGCCTTATATAAGAATACAACAAAGCTAAATCCAGCTGCTTGGATTTTAAAAAGGTAGTTTATTTTTGTTTGGGAGAATACATAATATTATTTTGAAGAATAATAGAATTTGGCAATGTGATTAAATCTTTTCCAGGAGTTCTTAAAGTGATGAAAAATGTACCAATATCTCTAATTTCTCCAGTAATATTATTTGCACTATCTTTTTCTAAAATGGTAATAGTATCTCCTATTTTTACAGGGTAGTTTATAAATAAAATAATACCTGCGGTAATATTAGATAGAATAGACCATTGTGCAAAAAAAGCTATTCCTAAAACAGTTAAGAAAGAGGAGATATAAATTAATAATTGTTTTTCATCTACACCCCAAATGAAAGCCACCACAACAATTACTGTAATGTAAATAAGTACTGTAATTATTTTATTAGTTACTAGTATTCTTG
Source organism: uncultured Polaribacter sp. (assembly GCA_913061165.1). Classification (GTDB taxonomy): domain Bacteria; phylum Bacteroidota; class Bacteroidia; order Flavobacteriales; family Flavobacteriaceae; genus Polaribacter. Next base: position 15,979 of record CAJXTJ010000036.1, on the reverse strand, counting down.
AATTTTGAAATCCAAATTTAGTTTGAATTTTCCGAAGCGATTTTGTAATTATTAATCGAATAAAAAAAGCAACTGTAAAAACAATAATAGATTCAATAATTTTAAAATGATTTAAAAATTCCATTGTTTTGATTATGAATTAAACAAAGCTTTTAATTCTGTAGCTTCGTTTGGTTTTAATTTCCCTGCTAAAACTAAACTAAGCTGTTTACGTCTTAAGGCACCTTTAAAGCGTTCTTTTTCTAGAACTGTTTCTGGAATTATTTGTGGTATTTCAACAGGTTTTCCAGTTTCATCTACTGCAACAAAAGTGTAAATACCTTCATTTACTTTCGTTTTTTTACCAGATTGCCTATCTTCAATCCAAACGTCTACATAAATTTCCATAGAAGATTTAAATGCTCTAGAAACTTTTGCTTCTAACGTTACAACACTGCCCACGGGAACTGCTTTAGAAAAGACTACATGGTTAACAGAAGCAGTAACTACAATTCTTCGAGAGTGTCTGCGTGCAGAGATACTACATGCTCTATCCATTCTTGCCAACAATTCTCCACCGAAAAGATTATCTAGATAATTAGTTTCTCCCGGTAAAACTAGATCTGTTAAAATTGTTAAAGATTCCTTAGATGTTTTTGTTTCCATTTAGAAGTAAATTTTATGCAAAGATACACAAACACTCATTTAAAAATGATTTAAAAAAACACAAAGAAAGTATAAACTATGGAATGGTTTTAACCAAAAACCAAGCGTCTGTTGAGATGGTTTTTTTAATTTTATATAAGCTGTTAATTGCATCATTTCTGTCTGCATAACTATTAAAAGCAACCTGAGTTAAGCCCCATTTATTAAGACCAATAATTTGAGCATTGAAGCCTTTAGCAATTAGTTGTTTTACTTTTCTATTTGCATTTTCTGGAAATTGAAAAGAACCGGCAACAACATGATATGGTTTTGAAACTTTTTTAACCACATTTAGTTCTAATGTTGGTAACGGATTTGCAATAATAAATGTTGCCGTTTGTATCTTTTTATCTAGTGCAATCTGTTGTTTGATTGCTGTTTTTTTCTGTCTATCATCTTGAATACCATTATATCCAGCAAAACCTAATGTTAATAAGATGGCCGCAGCAGCAGCGTATTTTATGAATAAAGGAATTACTTTTTTGTCTTCAGATAGATCTTCAATAACTAAAGGTTTTATTGGTGAAGCATTTCTCTTAATAAGAGATGTTGGCACATTCGCTAAGCCAAAAGAAGTAGTTAAAAAATTGATTTCTTTTGTTGGTTCAAAAACAATTTGTTTTTTTTCATTCAACACAATAGTTCCTAAATTATCTAATTGAAATGCGTTCGTTTTTAACTCATTTTGCCAATTTAATACAGATAAAGATATTGCTGCAGCCGCCTTTTCAAAAGAAATCTGCTCTGCAGAAGCTACGTAATTAGTTAATAATCCATCATTATGTTTTAGATGACTATTAAACGCAATTTGTTTTGTTGGCGGATAAAATGTGTGCGAATCTGAATTTAATTTAGCTCCAATTCTGTGGGTAACAAAACCTCCAAAATTAGGAACTATTACGCAATCGTATCTATATAGTAAGTCGTTTATGTAATTAGCTAAATTCATATAAACAAATATATAATTTTTGAGGTCTAGTTGCGTAAGCTTCTATAAAAATTATTAACAAATTTTTTATATATTGGTTCTCAAATTGTTAACTATTGAAAGAAGAAAAATTACTCGCTATCTTAAGATTGCAGAAATGTAAGGCTGTAGGCGATATTTTAGCCAAGAAACTTATTGTAAATGTGGGAGATGTCTCTCAAATTTTTAAAGAAAAAAGAGCTAGTTTATCAAAAATAAACGGAATAGGAAATCATGTTTTAAAGCATCTTTTTGATGAAGAAAGCCTAAGGCGTGCGTCACATGAGTTAAAATATATAAAAGATAATGCTGTTTCGTATTCTTATTTTTTAGAAGACGATTACCCCACCAATTTACAGCATTGTATAGACAGCCCTATTTTATTATTTAAAGACGGTAATATCGATTTTTCTAACCAAAAAATCATCTCTATTGTTGGTACCAGAAATATGAGCTCTTATGGGCGTGATTTTTGCAACAAATTAATAGAAGATTTGGCGCAATATAATCCTTTAATAGTAAGTGGTTTTGCATATGGTGTAGATATTTGCGCACACCAGGCTGCAATAAAAAATAATTTGCAAACTGTTGCTGTTTTAGCCCATGGTCTAGAGCAAATTTATCCGAAAGTTCATAAAAAATATATTAATAAGGTGAATGAAAATGGTGGGTTTCTAACTGAGTTCTGGCATGATGATGTGCCTTTAAGAGAAAATTTTCTAAAAAGAAATCGAATCGTTGCAGGCATTTCTAAAGCTACAATTATTATAGAATCTGCTGTAAAAGGTGGCTCTTTGGTGACTGCAGATATTGCGAATTCTTATGATAAAGATGTATTTGCGGTTCCTGGTAGAACTTCAGATGTATATAGCAAAGGCTGTAATAATCTTATTAAAAATAATAGAGCATTTTTGCTAAATTCTGCTGAGGAAATTGTGAAAATGCTAAATTGGGATTTGAGTGAAAAACCAAAAATAATACAACAACAATTGTTTCTAGAATTGAATGAAAATGAACAGAAAATTCATGATTTATTGCATGAAAAAGGAAAGCAATTATTAGATGTTATTTCTTTAGAATGTAACATTCCTATTTACCAATTATCCTCAGTTTTATTGCAGATGGAATTAAAAGGAGTCTCGAAACCTTTGCCAGGAAAAATGTTTGAATTGGTATAATATGCCTATTTTTGAGAAAAATCAAGAGATAATATGGCGGTAGGGAAAAAATTGATGTCTAAAAAGAAGCCTACGTTTCCAATTAATGGAATGTTAGATGCCTATTTAAAAAACTACAATAGAAACACAAAAATTTCGCTTTATTATGACGATTTATTGCGTTTTCAGGGTTCTGTTACGGTTTATGATAAAAATGATGAAGACACGCTGTGGGTGCGAACTTATTTTTCTCAATTTGATAGAGAAGAAATTGATAAAAATTTAAAGAAAATATATACAAAGCTTCATTCAGACGGCAATGATGTCAATATTCCGTTTTTAAATGTAGATGCTATTGATTACTGCACGTTTGGAAACTCTAAACCTTTCAGAATAAAAATTAGAAACATTTTAAATGATAATTTCACCTATTTTTATGTGAAAAAGGCAGATGCTTCTCGTGTTTATGGTTTAGAATTAGAGCATATTTTGTCTCCTCATAATATGAATTTTTTAGTTTTTAAAGATACTTTAATAGAAGAGCATATTGCAGGAATACCTGGAGACGATTTTATTAGAGAGAATTTACCAAACTGCACAGAATTAGAAAAATCTCAAATAGCTAAAGAGTTTGTAAAATTTAAAGAACGTTGTTTAGTCCGTTTGTTAGGAGATATGCGTTCATACAATTATGTGGTAACACCAACGCATGATTTTGATCAAATTATTTATAAAATTAGGGCTATAGATTTCGATCAGCAATCTTTTGAAGGAAACTTAAAAGTATACAACTTACAGTTTATGAAAGAGAACTTTAAGATGATAGAAATGGTAGGTAAAAAATTGCAAAATGATTCTATTAACCAATACAAAATAGAAGAGCGTTCTTTTATGGCAAAAAGAATGATTACTGCACCAAGAAGAACTAAGCGTCTCATAAAATGCATGAAAGCAGACACTATTTCATTTCCAGAGAATGTAGAATTATTAAAAAAACACCTTATTAAATATGTGGGTGATATAAAGTTTAAAGACTGTGAGAACATGGGAGAAGTTTTAGAAACTATTTTAGAGTTTGTAAAACGGAACTACTTAGATATTAGTAATAAAGATTTGTTCTAATTTTTTAGAAGCTATTTTCTGCTTTCGATACTCGCTTTTTTTTAAAAAAAACCTGAAACAGACCGCTTAATAATTACTAAGCTTCTTTTCTAGTAGTATTTGTACTTTAAATTTACTTCTTACTTCGTACACTCTCAATAACAACGGTTAATAGAATTAAGCTTCCTCCCCAGAACGTGCGCATTATAGGTATTTCCTGTAGAAAAAAGAAAGCTAATATAATTCCGAAAATAGGTTGTAAACTACTGATGATACTTGCGGAAGAAGCAGAAAAGAATTTCAATGAATACAGCATTAAACTATGCCCAATTGCTGTGGTTAAAAATGCCAATAAAAGAAGATAAGGAAACTGACTCTTAAAACCAGATATGTCCATAAAAAACAAAGTTGGTAGTAGTAAAATTGTAATAATTACAGTTTGATAAAACATCAATATTGTGCCATTATACTTTGCAACATGTTGTTTTAAAATTAGTACTCTTACTGCGTAACAAAATGCAGAGAAAACCCCAAAAAGAATTCCTTTTACTTGCGTGCTTTCAATATTAAATTCTGGCGTTAAAATAATCAAACCTGTGAAAACCATTAATCCTAACAGGATGTAGATAGGATCAAATTTTACCTTTAAAAATAACGGTTCTAATAAAGCTATAATAATGGGGAAGGTATATAAAGATAAAACACCTAAAGCTACATTTGATAGTTTTAAGGCATAAAAATAAGTAACCCAATGCACTGCCATTAGGAGACCGCTTATAAAAAAAGGTTTATAATCTTTAGGTGATTTTATTGTTAAATCTATCTTTTTGTATTTGCAATATAAATATAGTAGCATCATAGCAATGGCGGCTCTAAACCAAATAATTACTTCTGTAGGCATTGCAATATACCTGCCTAAAACGCCAGAAGTACTTATAAATAATGTAGCTAAAAGTAATCCAGAAATATTTTTTAAGTGCGCGTTTTCCATCAAATTTTATTCAGAATATGTAGCGCTGTTTTTACAGAATCAATTCTTATAAAAGTGATTAATAAACGCAAACCGTTTTTAGTTTCTTTCTCTTTCATTACACAGCTTTTACCATTGTTTTTTACATACTGTAGCATCTTAGAAAAAGCTTGTGTTTGGTAGAAATCGCTTTGTTGGTTAGCAACAAAATAACCAAGCATTCTTTTTTGTTTTAGAATGATTTTTTCTAAACCCAGTTCTTTTGCCAACCACTTTATGCGCACAGAATCTAAAAGATCGCAAACTTCTGTAGGTATTTCTCCAAATCTATCAATAATTTCAGTTTCAAAAACTAGTAATTCCTCTTCTTTTTGTAGCGTTCCTAATTTATTATATAAAGCCAATCGTTCTGTAATAGAATTGATATAATCATCCGGAAATAGAATTTCAAAATCGGTATCTATAGTTACTTCTTTTACAAATTCTTTTGGTTTGTTTGTATCTGTTGGATATAAGTCTTTAAACTCGTTTTCTTTTAATTCGTCAATTGCTTCTTGTAATATTTTTTGATATGTATCAAATCCAATATCATTTATAAAACCACTTTGTTCACCACCCAATAAATCTCCTGCACCACGAATTTCTAAATCTTTCATAGCAATATTAATTCCGCTTCCTAAGTCAGAAAACAACACCAATGCCTCAATACGTTTTCTGGCATCATCTGTCATCATATGATAAGGTGGGGTAATAAAGTAACAGAATGCTTTCTTATTAGATCTACCAACTCTACCCCGCATTTGATGTAAGTCAGACAATCCGAAGTTATTGGCATTGTTAATGAAAATGGTATTGGCATTTGGTACATCTAAACCACTTTCTACAATGGTAGTAGAAACTAAAACATCAAAATCGTTGTTCATAAAACCGAGCATTAATCCCTCGAGTTTTTTACCTTCCATTTGACCATGACCAACGCCTACTTTTGCATAGGGCACTAATCTTTGTATTAATCCAGCAACCTCTTTAATGTTTTCAATTCTATTATGAATAAAGAAAACTTGCCCACCGCGTGAAATTTCATAAGAAATTGCATCTCTAATAGTTTCCTCAGAAAAACGAATTACATTACTTTCTATAGGATGTCTGTTTGGTGGTGGTGTTTTTATAATTGATAAATCTCTTGCCGCCATTAAGCTAAATTGCAGCGTTCTAGGAATAGGAGTAGCAGTTAGGGTTAGAGTGTCGACATTTTCTTTTAAGGTTTTTAATTTATCTTTAACAGCAACCCCAAATTTTTGTTCTTCATCAATAATTAAAAGTCCTAGGTTTTTAAATTCTAAACGTTTATTTGTTAACTGATGGGTGCCAATAATAATATCTACAGACCCATCATTCACACCACTAATAGCCTCTGTTTTTTGCTTCGCAGTTCTAAACCTATTCAAGTAATCTATCCTTACAGGAAAATCTTTTAAACGCTCTGTAAATGTTTTATAATGCTGAAAAGCTAAGATAGTTGTAGGAACCAAAATAGCTACTTGTTTGCCATTATCTACTGCTTTAAAAGCGGCTCTAATTGCAACTTCTGTTTTACCAAAACCAACATCACCGCAAACCAAGCGATCCATAGGTTGCTCTTTTTCCATATCATTTTTTACATCCTGTGTAGATTTAAATTGATCGGGCGTATCTTCATATATAAAACTTCCCTCTAGTTCATGTTGAATGTGTGTGTCTGGTCCAAAAGCAAAGCCTTTTTGAAGCTTTCTTTTTGCATATAATTGAATTAAGTTAAATGCAACATGCTTAACTCTTGCTTTTGTTTTTTGCTTAATTTTTTTCCAAGCACCAGAACCTAATTTGTAAATTTTTGGAGTTTTTCCATCTTTTCCGTTGAATTTAGAAATCTTGTGAAGTGAGTGGATACTTACATACAAAATATCTCTTTCTCCATAGACAAGCTTAATTGCTTCTTGCTTTTTACCTTGAACATCAATTTTCTGTAAACCTCCAAATTTTCCAATTCCATGATCCATGTGGGTCACATAATCTCCAATCTCTAATTTATTTAGTTCTTGAATAGTAATCGCTTGCTTTTTTGCGTAGCCATTTTTTAAGCGGAATTTATGATAGCGTTCAAAAATTTGATGATCTGTATAACAAACCAATCTATTCTCTACATCTACAAAGCCTTGATATAATGGGAAAACCACAGTTTCATAATGTACTTCTTGTTTAGAATCGTCAAAAATATCCCGAAAACGTTGTGCTTGTTGTTCGTTTGCACAGAAAATATAGTTTGTAAAACCACCTTTATGATATTCTGTTAAATTATCAATTAGTAAATTAAATTGTTTGTTAAAAGAAGGTTGCGGAAGGGTATTGAATTTAATCTCTTGTATTTCTTTAGTTTCAACTTTAGCAGACATTTCCACGAGAGTGAATTCTTGTAATTGTTCTTTAATAAAATTTCCATTACAAAATAATTCACTTGGCGCTGCGTGTTTAATTTCTTTAGAAAGATCCTTAAAAGCTTCGGATGCTTTTTCGAAGTATTTATCTAGATTACCAGTTAATAGACTAGTATTTTTTGTAAAAATTATTGTTTCAGATGATATATACTTTAAGAAACTTTCTCTATGCTCTTGTAAGCTTTTATTTTCTACGTTAGGAATAATAGCTGCTTTTTTCAACTTCTCTGTCGAGAGTTGAGTAGCCACGTCAAAACTTCTAATACTATCAATTTCATCGCCAAAAAACTCAATTCGGTAAGGTTCATCATTAGAAAAAGAAAAAACATCTATAATTCCTCCTCGAACAGAAAAATCTCCTGGTTCTGTAACAAAATCTACCCGTTTAAACTTGTATTCAAACAAAATTTCATTTACAAAATCTAAAGATAAGTTTTCGCCAACTGTAACTTTTAAAGTGTTTTTCTCGAGCTCTTTTTTAGTAACAACTTTTTCAAATAATGCTGCCGGATACGTTACAATAATTGCTGGTTTTTGTCTAGAGTTTATTCTATTTAAAACCTCCGATCTTAGTAATATATTTGCATTATCTATTTCTTCAATTTGATAAGGTCTTCTGTAAGAACCTGGATAAAAAAGTACATTTTTTTCTCCTAACAACTGCTCTAAATCATTCAAATAATAAGCAGCTTCTTCTTTGTCATTAAAGACTAAGAGGTAAGGTTTGTTTGATTTTTTGAAGGTTTCTGAAATAGTAAAAGACAATGAAGATCCGACCAAATTCGATATCTGAAAATGGTTTTTTTCTTTTTGTAGCTGTGTAATTATCTGCGCAACATTCGCAGATATTTGATATTGATTTACAATGTTCTGGATACTCAACGCGCTAAGTTTTGTGCAAATGTAAGTTGTAAATTAATAAAAACCCATTATCTATTTTGTTTTCTTGTAGTTTGCTATATATTTACATATTTTTAGTTAATATTATTGTTTATTAACCCCAAGAACATGAGAAATAAAGTTATAATTATTTTTTTACTTGCTTTTACAATACATGTAAAATCACAGAATAAACAGCAAAAATGGACTGCAGGAATTAGTTTAGCAGGTGCAAAGTATACATATAACGGTCCTCCTGTGGTAGAAGTATCTCCAAGACTTAATATTTCTAGATATATTTTTAAAGGATTAAGTTTAGATATTGGTTTTGCTAAAGATGTAGTAGGGGATGGACAAAATTACACCACAATGGATGGGGCTTTTAGGTTTGATTTTGGACAGTCTAATTATAATGTTGTCCCTTATATCTTAATCGGTGCCAGTTCTTTAAAAGGAAAAGTTATTACAGGTACCATGAATCTAGGGGTAGGGAATACTTTTTGGCTTTCATCAAAATACGGACTGAATTTTCAATTAATCTATAAGTATTCTAAAGACATTATTCAATCTCAAAGATCTCATTTATATCCATCTCTAGGTTTAGTATATAGTTTTAGTGCTAGAAACTTAAATCCAAGAATTTGGCAGGATTAATCAATATACGCAGTCAGAATACCTATCATTTTCCGAGCATTATAAAGACCAGTTAACTGCGCATCTATTTCAAATACTGTATTTAAGATGATGGTTGTAGGGTATATAATTGTTTTTTTAATAGTTCCTAATTCTACAGCTAATTCATGCATACCTGTATTTATTCCTGTAGGTTTGTATGTAAAAATTTTTCCTAAAAAAGTAATGTCTTGTTTTTCTTCAGCATTCAATTTTATAAAATAGAACTTTTCATTTAAAAGCTGAATTACCTTTCTATTTTTAAAAGTAGTCTTTTTCATTCCAAAGCAAATTTTGCACCAATCTGTATAGAGAAAAACAAGTATAGGTTTTGGTATTTGTTGATGTATTTCCTCAACTTCTTCGAAAGTAAAAATATTTAAAACTTCTTTTCCCTTACGCTCTTGAGTATAGATTGTAAAACATCCGAAGAAAATAAAAAGAAAAAGTAGTTTTTTTGTAAAATACATAACTCGTTTAGTAAGGTATTAAAAAAGTGTGAAACGAACTCCAGCAAAAGCTCTAATTCCTTGATTAGATGCATATATGTAACTTGGGTCAAAAGCTTTTTCTGGGTTCAATTCTGTATTTACACCATCATCAAACGGATTATCTGCACTATTAATGCTATTGGCTGCAGGCGTAAAGTTTAATAGGTTTTTAACGCCACCATAAATTTCCCAACTGTTGTTAAACTTTTTGCTTAATTGAATATTTTGAATGCTAAACCAAGGAGAATATTCATCTCTTGGATCATTTTCACCTAATAAAGGCAAACGCATTGGCCCGTATATATTCCCTGTATAATCGATGCTGAAATTAGAACTAAATTTATAAGAAATAGACCAAACTCCGCTAAAACCTTCTGTAAGTAATTGTGTTCTTTTTACGTTATTTTCTGTTACAGAAACTTCCATTAAGGTTGCCCCGGCGTTTATAGCCAATCCGTTTGTAAATAAAACGTCTGTATTCAAGGAAATTCCTTGAGAAACTGAAGAACCTTCTAAATTGGCATATATAATTTTATTAGGATCCGTTTCATAATCCGGTAAAATTCTATTATTGAAGTAGGTATAAAAAGCACTTGCATCTATAGTAATAAAAGAATTCTCAGTATTTATTTTCTTTACATAATTAACATTTGCATTCCAAGATGTTTCTGGATCTAATTCGCCATCAAATTCTACTGTTCTTGCACCAGTTAAAGCTGCGTGATCTTCTGTAAAAACATTTGCAACTCTAAATCCGTTACCAGCACTTAGTCTTACAATATTAGATTTATCTCTAGAATTCCATTTATAATTTACCCTTGGTGAAAAGATATTTCCATGTATACTGTTGTTGTCCCATCGAACGCCTAAAAGTAATTTTTTTCGAGCACTCAAACTTATTTCATCTTGGGCAAAAACACCGGGTAAATGAATTATTGATGGACTATTGTCAACACCATTCTCATTTAAAGTTGCAAATGTATTATCATCATAAAAAGTGTAACGATATGCCGCACCTAATAATAAATCGTGTTTTTTGCCTAATTGTTTGTTATAAACTAATTGACCAAAACCAATTAATTGTTCTGCATCATAAGAAGTTTCTCCATAAAAAGAATCTTGATAATGCCCGTTTGCACTAAATTGAAAACTTAAATTTTCTGAAGTTGGTAATTCGTAGGTTCCAAAAGTTTCCCATCTATTTGTGTAAATACTTTCTCCATAAATTTGGTTTCCTCCTCTAAATTCTTTTCCCCAATCCATTTCTCCTCCCCAACGATCTTCATACACATAACGCCCAGCAATGGTAAAAACCTTATTGCTTTTTCTCTCAATGTTTACTTTATTAAATATTGATATTCTGTTTTGTAAGGTCAGATCTGTAAAATTGTCATTATTGTTATCAATTCTATTTTGGAAATTGAAATAATTTATACCTAATAGACCTTGCACTTTTTCTGATGCATTATAACGTAAACCAACATCTAAATTTACTTCTCCCCAAGAACTTACAAATGTATCTGTGGATAATAATGGTGCATTTGCAGGTTTTTTAGTGATAACATTTATAATGCCACCAACCGCTTCAGAACCGTATAAAGTAGAAGCTGGGCCTTTTACAATTTCTACTCTTTCTATTAATGCCTGCGGAATTCCTGTTAACCCATAAACGGTAGAGAGCCCGCTTACAATTGGCATTCCATCAATTAAAACAAAGGTATAAGCCCCTTCTAAACCATTAATATGAATGTCTCCTGTATTACAAACGCTACAATTTAATTGCGGTCGAACCCCGTTTACATTTTGTAAAGATTCGAAGATTGAGGGCGTAGGGTTTTTCCTAAAAAAAGTTTTGCTATACACTTCTACAGGAACTGGACTATTCGATTTTGTTACAGGTCTTAGAGTTCCAGAAATTACAATTTCCTCTAAAGCATCATTTACCTTCAAGTTAAAGTTTTTAACTATTTCCTGATTTCCGATGAGTGTAATTTTTTTCGATTTGAATTTATAACCGATGCTGCTTGCAACGATGGTATAGGTCCCATTTGGAATATTTTTCAATTCAAAAAAACCATTTTCGTTGGTGGAAGTTCCTTGTTTGGTTTTTTTGAGATACACATTTACAAATGGTAAAACTTCACCATTGGAGCTTACTTTTCCAGAAATACTATTTGTTTGTCCGTTTATAGCTGAAATGCCCAAAAATAAAAGACAACTAATATTTATAATAATTTTCATCTTTAAATACAATTTTCGACAAATATAATATTATTTTTAGACTTGTCTAAAAATTTATTTTTATAAAAATTTAAGTTATATATTTACCGTCTAAATAAAAGCATATGTTTACGCTTTCAGAAGAAAATTATTTAAAAGCAATTTATCATTTAGAACTAGGTAATGACGGAGGAGTCAGTACAAATGCTATTGCAGAAAAATTAGCAACAAAAGCCTCTTCTGTAACAGATATGGTAAAGAAATTATCTGAAAAGGAAGTTGTTCTTTATAAAAAGTATAAAGGGGTAACTTTAACTGTTTTAGGAAAGACGGTTGCTGCAAGTGTTGTGCGAAAGCATAGATTGTGGGAAGTTTTTTTAGTTGAGAAATTAAATTTTTCTTGGCACGAGGTACATGAGGTAGCAGAGCAATTAGAGCACATAAAATCTGCAAAATTAATAAATCAATTAGATCGTTTTTTAGGTTTTCCAACGCATGATCCTCATGGAGATCCAATACCCGATAAAGACGGAAATTTAAAAATAGTAGCGAAAAGTTTATTATCAACATTGTCTAAAAATGAGAGTGGAATTTGTATCGGTGTAGACGACTCATCCTCAGAATTTTTACAATTTTTAGATAAAAAAGGCATTACCTTAGGAAAGAAAATAACCATTCTAGACAAAGAAGATTTTGATGATTCTTTATCCATATTAATTGGGGACAAGAAATTATCAATCTCAAATAAAATAGCAAGTAATTTATACATTAGAGCTCATACCGGGCAATAAAACATTTAGGTAGAATTTATATTATGAGCACATTCGATCAATTAGTCGCATTTGGAAAGGAGCATCCAATTTTATCAGCATTATACGCATCTCTTTTTACTTGGGCTTTAACAGCCTTGGGCGCGTCATTAGTTTTCTTTTTTAAAAAAATGAACAGAGCCGTTTTAGACGGAATGTTGGGTTTTACAGGCGGGGTTATGGTGGCCGCAAGTTTTTGGAGTTTACTAGCGCCAGCAATAGAAAATAGTCCTGGAGAAGGTTTTATGAAAGTTGTACCCGCTGCAATTGGTTTTGGCTTAGGCGCTTTATCGTTATTTGGTATGGATAAAATTTTACCACATTTACATATCAATTTTAAAGAAAGTGAAGCTGAAGGTGTAAAGACAGAATGGCATAAAACAACCTTATTGGTTTTGGCTATTACGTTGCATAATATACCTGAAGGTTTGGCGGTTGGTGTGTTATTTGGTGCGGCATCTACTTTAGTTGGTGTGGAGCAGACAGAAATGATTATCGCTGCAATTTCTTTAGCAATTGGTATAGGAATTCAGAATTTCCCTGAAGGTTTTGCAGTGGCAATGCCTTTAAGGAGGCAGGGTGTTAGTAGGTTAAAAAGTTTTTGGTACGGCCAGTTATCAGCAGTTGTAGAACCAGTTGCTGCAGTTTTAGGAGCTTTAGCAGTTTCCTTTTTTGTGCCAATTTTACCATATGCTTTGGCATTTGCTGCAGGTGCAATGATATTTGTAGTTGTAGAAGAAGTAATACCAGAAACACAAAGAGACAAGTATACAGATATTGCTACACTTGGTTTTATTGGTGGTTTTATAGTAATGATGTCTTTAGATGTTGGTTTAGGTTAGCATCCAATAGCTTGAAATAATAAAAAACGATCATTGATTAGAATTTCTATTAGATTATCGTTTTTCTTTTTTTATAACTCTCAGCTTTTGCATCTTGTCTTTTGATTCTAAAAATTGTATTTTGCAATAAAATACTGCTGTGTTACAAACATCTACTTTTCAAGTTTACAATGCTTCTGCCGGAAGCGGGAAAACATTTACGTTAGTAAAACAATACCTTAAGGTCTTGTTAACTTCTAGCGATTTTTTTATGTTTCAGAAAGTATTGGCAATTACATTTACAAATAAGGCTGCCGCAGAAATGAAAGCGCGTGTCTTATTTTATTTAGAAGAATTTGCAGAAGGAAGTGAAAGTGATTTATTTAAAAATATCCTTTCCGAAACGAATTTAGATGCGACAATTATTCAAGAAAGAAGTAAGAAAATTTTAGAAGCAATTTTAAAAAATTATGCTGCTTTTTCAATTACCACAATAGATAGTTTTACTCATAAAATTATTAAAAGTTTTGCATTTGATTTAGGACTGTCTCTCAACTTTGAAGTAGAAATGGATGCAATTTCTCTTTTAAATGAAGCGGTAGATGTGTTAATCTCTAAGATAGGGACCGACCAGAAACTAACCGATCTTCTAATAGAGTATTCTTTAGATAAAATAGATGATGATAAATCTTGGGATATTTCTAAAGATTTAAATGATTTTGCAAAAGTTTTATTAAATGAAGACGATGTAAAACATTTTAGGAGATTAGCAGATAAAAAATTAGATGATTTTTTTGAGTTGAAAAATAAAATTCAAAAATCTAATAAAGGCATAGAGAATGAGTACAAAATTTTTGGGAATGCCGTTTTAAGTTTTATAGAAACGAGCGGGGTTCAGCTTTCAGATTTTGCATATACTGGAGAATATCCAAAACACTTTCAAAAGTTAACAAAATTAAGATTTTTAAAATTTGATGATTTAAAATTTGATGCTCGATTAAATACGGTTATCGAAGAGGGTAAAAATCTTTTTGCAGGAAAAGCTTCTGCTGCGTCAAAAGATACAATCGAAGGAATTTCTGAACAATTGAGACTGTATTATTATCAGTCTAAAGATTTGTACAACCTTACTTATTCGAGTTATTTATTAAATAAAATCACATTAAAAAGTATCATTCCATTAGCTGTTTTAAACAATGTTAATTCAGAATTAAATAACATAAAAGAAGATAATAATATTCGATTAAATGCAGAATTTAATCAATTAATTTCAGACAATATAAAAAATGAACCCGCACCCTTTATATATGAGAGAATTGGGCAACGATTTCAGCATTATTTTATCGATGAAATGCAGGATACTTCTGTTTTACAATGGCAAAATTTAATACCTTTAATAGCGAATGCTTTGGCTCAAGAAAACAGCAATCTATTGTTGGTTGGAGATGGGAAACAGGCTATTTATAGATGGCGTGGAGGTAAGGCCGAGCAGTTTATTGATTTGGGTTCAAAGGAAGTAAATCCGTTTAATATTCAAAAAGAAATAAAGAATTTAGAGACAAATTATAGAAGTTATTCAGAGATTATTAATTTCAATAATACGTTCTTTAGTCACACTGCTAATTTTCTTCAGAATGAATCTTATAAAAACCTTTTTTTACAAGGAAATGTCCAATTAGAAAACACAAAGAAAGTTGGTTTTGTTTCGCTTTCTTTCCTAGAAAAAGAAGAGGAGAAAGAGGATGAAAAAGTGAAGTATCCTAAAAAGGTTTTAGAAAAAATAAATCAACTAAAAGAAGATTTTTATTTGAATGAAATCTGTGTACTTACAAGAACTAAAAAAGATGGAATTGCAGTTGCAGATTATCTTTCAGAAAATGGGATTTCTATAATTTCTTCAGAAACATTATTATTAAAGAACAACTCTAAAATTAATTTTATTATTGATCTTTTATATAGCATTCAGAATACAAATGATGAAGAAAAAAGATTTGAAGTTTTGTACTTCTTACATGAGCACCTGCAGCTTAAAATGCCAAAACATGAGTTTTTTAAGAAGCATGTAAAATTAACAAATGCTTTCATTTTTGAAAACCTAAAATCTTACGGGATTTCATTTAATTTTTCTGTATTTCAGCAAGTACCTTTTTATGAGAAAATTGAAGAAATAATTAGAGGTTTCAAGCTTGTGAATTCTTCTAATGCATATGTTCAATTTTTTTTAGATGTGGTTTTAGAGCAACAAAGAAAGGCAACAGATATTGGCGATTTTCTAGAGTTTTGGGAACTTAAAAAAGACAAACTAAGCATCGTTGCTTCAGAAAATGCAAATGCCGTTCAAGTAATGACTATTCATAAATCTAAAGGATTGGAATTTCCTGTAGTAATTTTTCCTTGTGATGTAGATATTTATAGACAGATTAATCCTAAAATTTGGTTTGATGATTTGCCAAAAGACTATCTATTTAAAGAACTTCTAATCGATTACAAGAAGGATTTAAGTTTGATAAATGAACGTGGTTTAGAAATTTATAACCAACAAAGAGAAGAATTAGAATTAGATAATTTTAATCTTTTATATGTTGCTTTAACGAGAGCTGCAGAACAATTACATGTAATTACAGAAAAGAAAATTTCTGCAAATAGGGTAGAAAATGTGAATCATTATTCAGGAATTTTTATCAATTATTTAAAAGAACAAAATCTTTGGCAAGAAGATCGTTTAGAATATAAC
>CAJXTJ010000035.1 GCA_913061165.1 uncultured Polaribacter sp. | reverse complement strand
AGGAGTCGTCGGCAGCGTCAGATGTGTATAAGAGACAGGTTAACAACATTTTTTTATGCGATTCAATTTACTTTAATAGCATTATAAAATCCTATTAGCCTATTACTCTTTATCTCCAAAATAAGAAACACCGTCACCACTTAAGAAATCTTCCCTTACTGGACTAAATGTATCAATTAATTGTCCTTCTTCTAAACAAATTGCACTGTGTAATAAGTTAGGCTCAATATACACACCGTCTCCAGCCACTACAATTTGCTTTACTCCATCAATTTCAAATTCAAATTTACCTGAAACACAATAGGTAGCTTGTGTATGAAAATGTTGATGTGGAGAACCTAATGCTCCTTCTTCAAATTTTACGCTTACCATCATGATTTGGTTATCGTACCCTAAGAACTTTCTTGATACTCCTCCACCAAGAGCTTCCCATTCCATACCTTTTGTAATAATGTACTTTTCACTAAATCGTTTCATAATTTTATTTTATTTGTAATCATAAGAACCTACCCAAGTATACCTCTTATTGTTAATTTTTAATGTATGTTTTGCTTCTTTAGAAGCATTTGTATTTGCTGTAATAAACAGTTTTGTAGTTCCTTTTATAGTGGTTATTGAAATGGCTGTGTAATCTGCTGTATCTAAAACCATTTTTAATTCTTTAATACTACTTTTAGAATTTACGGCAGATTCTGAAACTGGGCTATAGCTGCCATGTGCTTCTATTGCCGAAACAAAAATTGTATTTTTAATATTTTTTCTTCTGAGCATTATTGCAGCTTCTCTGCGTAAATTAAATTCAGGATCATTGGCGCCAATTCTAGTGAAAAATATTTCATCTTTAGCATCAGAAATTGTTGTTAAACTGTAGAATTTACCTTTATTTAGCCAAGAAAATTTCGTATTATCTTTATTTGATTTACCAGTACCTTCTAAATATAAATGCTGATATCCGTTTTTAGTTCCTAAAGGTTTTAAGGTTTTTGGATGTGTATACTCAAAATTAGTATTCAAAACCTGACCTAAAAAGTAATACGGAAAATCGTATTGATTTGCTTTGTTAGAAACTACTTTCATAATGTCTAATACATATGGTTTTTCGAAATCTTCGTCTTTAATAATTGCTACAGTTCTTTGCATATCTGTTCCTGGATATGTGTTTGATACTTTAGCACTTGAAACTTGTACGTTTTTGTTTGCTGAAGAAAAATAATGTAAGTCTGGATGGTTTTGACTTCCTATTTCATATTTACCATTATAATGAGAGGTTTCATTTTGAGTTACCGTATTATGTGCTATGGTTTGTTTCGCCCAAGTTTTGTTTTCTTTTAGATAATTCCCACCACCCTTTTGTTCAATATTTACAAAACGCGCTAAACCATAATCTTGAAGTACTTCATCTCCTTTTTCATATACTGAATATGATAATTTATCATAGTGTCCATGACTAGAACCTTGAGAGGCATATTTAAAAACAAGCTCCATATCTTGGTTTCTTAAAATTGCAACCCCACCTTGTTTACCCTCAGGTCCATCAGATAAATTAATTGACTTTTTATAAAAGGGTTCTGCTTTTCCATTTTTTATACCCACTGCAACAGCTAAACCAGAATCATCTAATAATACTTTATTTTGTTTTTCAGCAATTGTTAGTAACCCTGCGTCTTGTTTTCCAAAATGATAAGAAATATCTACTGCAGTCACTAAAGCATCATTATAATAAGACATTCCTTTTTGACCATCATTCAATGGAAAAAAATCTCCATCAGCGTCAGATAAGTTTAAAAGTGCATTAATAGATTTTAAAAGCACCCCTTTTTTGTATTCAAAAATCTTTAATTCTGGTTTTACATTATGTAATCCTTCAGCAAAAACTAAAAAAGGATACATTGCATACCGCTGGTAATAAGGGCCTTCATTATAATAACCATCAGGAGAAAAAGGCTCTTCAATGTTTGCTAAAAAACCAGCTTTTCCATCTTTATTTAAAAAGCCACCATCATCATCTTTTTCTTTAGCATCTAATTTTAAGTCTTTAATACCATATAAAGCACGATCAATTAATTCTTGATCATTCATTACCAAACCAATCATACCAACAGCTGCATTTCCCCAAGTACTATGGTTGTGCACTCTTTGGTAAAATTGAGGGTTATCTATAGAAATATGATCTGCAAACGGTTTAAATAAGTTTGTTTCTAGTTTATTACGCTCTTCTTCCGATAAATAATTGTAAATACAATCATAAGCCTGACTCACATAAACCAACCAATTTGAGTCATTTAGACATTGCCAAAATAATTTACCTCTTGCATAAGACCTTGTTTTTGGATGCAACGGCAATGTTTTATACATTTCCTCATATTGCATTAACATGTCTTTTGCGTATTTGGCATATTTTTCGTCATTTAAAATTTGATATAAGACACCTGCTTTTTGTAAAACGATCATGTTACGTTTGTGACGAACATGTGTATAACCACCAGAATAATCTTTTGGAATTGGAGTTTCTATGCCTAAAGCAATTTCAGCATCTATTTCTTCTTGAACCGCTTTTAATGTATTGTCGAAAACTGGAATAGTACCCAATTGCGCTCTAATATTTTTAACACCCTGAAATGTAAGAATTAAGTTCGGGTGAATTCCTTCATTTTTAATACCATTATTTGTATTTTGTATGGTCTTATTACAAGAAACTGAAATTACCATTAACAATAGCAATAAAATGCTTTTTGATATGCTGTTTTTTAATTTCATACGCACTCCTTTGATTATAAATTTAATTAAAATTGATTAACAATACTAGTATCCTAAATATAGGTTTATTTAATATTTTAAAAAAAGTTGCCAATTCTTGATTTTAACGCACTTGGAACTTGATTAAATAAGCCCATTTAATTAAAAATGGGCTTATCTTTTAGAGTAATTAATTCAAAAACTTACTCAATAATAATTTTTCTTGTATCTACAAAATCTGCATTATCACTTATGCTACTTCTGAACTCTTAAGCTGTAACGTTTTAAAAAGTTCAGTTTGAACAAAAAATGCAGTACTTGCTATGAAAGCAATATAGAGTAGTATTTTTCTCATAATAGTGAAATTTTTAAAATTAAAATCAACTCACCTATACTGGTTTACCAAATTGGTTTACCAAATATACAAATAAATTTGGATAACAAAAATTTTGTGATAACTATTTTAAAAATCTAGTTCTTAATTAGTTAAAAAAATAAAAATTTATTTACCTTTTTTAATTGTTGTTATAAATGTAAATCAGACTCATTATTCTAAAAGGGTTATTAGTTTTGAAACTGAGTTTTGCCCATCATTAATTTTAATAATGTACAGACCACTTTTTAAAAGAGAAATATCTAGGCTCGAATTGTAAGTAGTATTAGGTAAATTTTTAGCTAAAATTTTTCTACCATCAATAGTATAAAGTGTGATTTCTTTTATTGCCTGATTTGTATTTTTAATGTAAAGAATATCTTTTGCCGGAACAGGATAAACTAATACATTTTTATTAAATTCAAAATCATTTACAGAAAGCACTGCATCTCCATAAAACTCTATTTCTCCAATTGCTGTCCATTTACTAGTTCTTGTATCTCCTGCGTTATTAAATCTTCCATAGCCTAATAGTTTCACATAACGAGCTTTGGCATCTACATCATATTTATTAAACTCTGTGGTATTGGTTGCAGTTAATAACAAATCTCCAGAAGTAGGTAAGATCATTGAAAAATCTGAGGAGTCCGTTCCTGTTGTAGACACCCAAATTTGAATTCCAAAAGAGTCTGATTTATTTGTTGTATTAAATTGGATAAAATCTAGAGAATGGTTACTACCCAAATCGTAAATAATATACTCTCCATCTCCTTTATAATCTACAGACAAAACATCTCCATCATCAGCCGCCCAAACGGAGGTCATATTTTTATCTAAAGTATTAACTGCATAATTCTCTTTTGGAGGAGTAGCACTAAGGTTTACTTCTTCTTTCGAGAAAGAATGTATTGTAACTGGATCGCCTGCAACACCTGTATTAATTAAATTTGTAAGAGCAGTAGCATCTTGAGTAATAGTTAACGTTCTTACAATATCATCACCTCCTGCATCTTGCGTGAAAGTTACCGTGCCAGTTCTACTAACTGTAGCTGTATTTTCAGTAACTGTAACTGAAACTGTTTCATCACCAGTGCCCGAACTAATATCAATAGAAATCCAAGCATCGTTCGACAAAGCTGTCCAACTTACATTAGCAGTAACAAAAACATCAGAACTCGCAGTATCAGGATTAAGTGTTGGCAAACTACTAACAGTTAAAGATTCTGACTCTTCAATAGTACAATCACCATTGTTTATATTTGCCCCTAAATTATCTAAAAAACAAGCTCCAATTCCATATCCAACCATAGCATCAGTTGTCGGTGTATAAGTGCCCATATTTGCACCTTTGCCTGCAGACCCAGTTCCTGAAAAAGAAAAAATTTCCTCAACAACAGTAGCCGTAATACCCGTCTCCTCAGAAAAACCTGTATTTGTTGCACCTAAATCAGTTCCAGTATAAACGTTTCCAGTATACGCTAAAAGAGCACCAAGACTTGCATAATCACCCTTAATAACTTCTGTTAAATTTGAGTTACCATCAGTAAAATAAATTAAGTTGTATTCAACTATTCCTGAAGGATCATTGGATCCTTTAGCTGTGTTATAATATAAAGGAGCATTGGTGTTTATAATTGTGTTATTAGAAAGATTGATGTTTTCAATTTTTTGATATCCGTTTGTAGTACCCGTTGCATCACAAGCAACTGCACTATTGTCTCCTCCTCCTAAAAACGTAATCCCATTATTCCACTGAGCTTGCGAATTAACATTAACGCAATCTTGAATATAATTATTAGTAATTGTATGATTACTATCAGTAATTCTAATTCCTCCTGTTCCTTCAACATCTTCACCTAAAAAATAATTCCCATCAACTAAAGCATTAGAACCATGACGAAGTACTAAAGAACCTCTACATCTTCTAAATGTGTTATTGGTAAATATGTTATTCTTACTTTTATTCGTGATAATTTCATTTTCACCGTCAGCTTCAACAAAATAATTATTTTTAACTGTAGTATTATTATTTACATTTTGCTCACCACTAGCACCCAAACGTATCGTTTCACTGTCTCCCGCATTCGTTAACGAAGTATCCGTTTTTGCATATTTATAGAAATAATTATTACTAATAGTATGACTAACTGTTTTACAGGCGGCATCTTCAGCATTGTATTGAAGTTCAACTAAAACCATAACTCCTGCATTTGATTTATTCATAAATGAACAGTTAGTTACGGTATTATGAGTTCCGTACAAGACAATCCATCTATGTTTTACACTTGTCCCAGTCTCAGAATCATCTGGATCAACCGTTAAACCATCAATAGCACAATTTTGAATTTTACTATAATTAGCATACTTAGAGCCATCTCTGAATTCAATAAAATTGCTAGCACCATAACCACCTTTCCAGTGAAAACCGTCAACAATAACGTGATCTCCTCCAATACTCATTTTTAAACCACCAGTAAACTTAACCCCTCCAGGAGTTGCCGATTTAAATGTAATAGGCAAAGCTGCAGTGCCTGTTGTTGGTGAAAATTTAATTCTTTCATCTGAAGTATATGTCCCATTTGCTAAAACAACAGTATCTCCTGCTCCAAGCGATAATCCTGCGAGTTGATTTGGATTAGTAATAGTATGAGTAGTTTGTGAAAATATACTCACTGAGAACAACCATAAAAAAAAGAAATTTTTCGAAAATGTTAGAACACAAACTTTCATAATTATTGTATTAGTATTTTTTTAAATCGATTATTAACTATCACTATATAAATGCCTTTAGGAAGTTTGGTTACTTCTATTTTGCCTTTAGACAAATCAATGTAATTTTGTAGCACAATTCGTCCAAGTGAATCTATGATTTTAACAGATCCAATATTTTTATTTTTTAAAAGTATCGTTAAATAATTTCCCTTTATTGGATTAGGATAAAGTTGTAATTCTGTGTCATTATCAAAATCAACTATATTTAAAGTTTGATCTGCACCAAAACCAAGTTTTAAGCCTACATCTGCTATTGAATAAGGAAGGTTGGTGCCACCTGAATTGAACTCTTCTGCACCTCTATCGAAATCGGTAGATCTTATACCTCCTGTAATATCAGTACTTAAAAAGTTATAAGTTCCTAAACCTGAATCTAAAGCAGCACTTCCGCTTGTAATGTTGTAAAAATCACTTCCACTTGTTAACAACCCAGAAGTTACTGTTTGGTTTGAGTTTAAGCCATTTATTAGATCCCAATTTCCGTTTTGAGTTATGTTTCCTTCATAAATTGAAGTTCCAAAAGGAACTGTAGTTTCTTCAAAAGCAGAATCACTAGAATTTAGCATTATATTGTTTGCAACTATTAAGTTTTCTGGAGCTAAAGTCAAAGCGCTATTAACTTTAGTTCCAATACGTATTGCTAAATCACAATTTACAAGTGTATTATTTATTATTTGTACATTTTTTACTTGATAGTATTCATTTAACGCAGAATTCGGCTTACCATTACTAACATTTATACCTCCTGTAGCTCCAGAACCAGAACCACTTGGTTTTCTATGATTAACACCTTCAATATAGTTGTTGTAAATCTTGTGGTCTTCACCTATAACTCTAATCCCACCTGAAAAAGAATTATTATTAGCAAAAAAGTAATTACCATAAACTTCAGTATTATTGCCATGTCTTAAAGTTAAAGTTCCTTGAAAATCTCTAAAAGTGTTATTATAATATTTGTTACTACCGCATTTATTAGAAATAATTTCTACTTCGCCTGACCAATTATTAAAAAAATTATCATAAACCTCTGTAAAAGAATCAGAAAGAGATGTTGTGCTAACACCTATACGTATGGCATCTTGGTCGTTTAATCCATTAACATCATTATTTACTGGAACTCTATCTGCAAAATAGTTATGATGAATTTTAGAATAATCTGGAGTTGAATTATTATGATTATCGTTAATAATACTACCAACACCATTTTTACCAATAAATGAAGAATAACTTACTTCATTATACTCCCCATAAATAATAATCCATTTAAATTTAAGTGTTTCTTGACTTGATGTACCATTATAAGAATCTATTTTTATGTTTCTAACAATACAATTTACACAATCGTTATTACTTGTATCTCTAAACTCAATAATTGGTTCAATTTTATCTCCATTTGTAATAAGACCAGATGCATTTTGAAAAATAACGCCTTCAAAAATAATATAAGAACCTCCTAAACTAATATTTGATCGACCTTCAAAAAATACATTCCCAGGAGTTTGTGCCTTAATCGTTATTGGATTTGATTCTGTTCCAGTTTTGTTAATATTAATTTGAACATCGGTCCATGTTTGGTTTGCTAATATTATAGTTGTACCAGCTGAAGCGTTTGATATCGCTGCATTTAATTCATAATTTGTAGAAACTTGCTGGCTATATACAGAAACTATACTTAAAATGATAAAAATACAGAAAGAGATTAAATATTTACTCATAAATTAATTCTAAAAAATTAAAAGTCAAACTACATATTATAAACACCACCATTAATATCTAGTGTTGCACCAGTGATAAAACCATCATATTCCGAAGCTAAATACAAAACAGCTCTTGCAACATCTGCTGCGTTCCCTGCTCTTTGGATTGGAATACCTGCAGTTGTTGCTGCTGCAGACTCTTTTGTTGTATGCGTATTATGAAATGAAGTACCTAGAATAAGGCCAGGAGCAACTGCATTTACTCTTATTCCTTGAGGACCTAATTCTGTTGAAAGTGCACGAGTATAAGTTAATATTGCACCTTTACTTGTAGCATATGCCAAAGAACCTGGATGACCACCTTTTCTGCCTGCTAAAGATGCTAGGTTAACAATACTACTATTTTCATTTTTAGCCAAATAAGGAGCTGCAGCTTTAGTTACATACATCATAGAAGTAAGGTTTATATCCATTACTTTATTCCAAAAATCAGTTGTTATATCATTTAAAAGGCAACGTGCTACAAGAGATCCAGCATTATTGATAAGAATATCTAAACTACCTAAACTTTTTAATGTGTCAGCAACTAACTCAACTGCATCTTCTTCGTTTGTTAAGTCACCAGCTATTGCAACCGCTTTTTGTCCTTTGCTTGTTGCGTATTGTATCAATTTATTTGCATTAGCAGCACTAGAAAAATAGTGGATGGCGACATTAGCCCCACTATCGATAAAATGTTTTGTTATAGACTCGCCAATACCTTGTGCTCCTGCTGTTATAAGTACGTTTTTTCCTTTTAATTTATCGTTGATTTTCATCTTATTCTAAGTTAATTAATCATTTTTAGTAAAATAGCCTTCATTAGAAACTGCAGCATCACTTATAGAGATACTTCCGGTTTTAAACCACACTTCCGCATAATTTCCATCTGCATATTGTTTTTGCACATCGCCACCATGTGTTTCTGCTCCAGAACACCAATTTTTATTTACTTCAGGCGATTTCCCATTGGTCTGGTTGTAGCAACCTAATTTAAAAAAACAGCCTTCACCTGCATATGCCTTTTCGCGTTCCACGCCATCTTGACCTATTGGTACAAATAATTTTTGTGTTTGCTCTGGTATATCCGCAGTTGTTGTATATTCTGATACAATTAAATTTTTTGTAAACATTTTGGTTTCGTGACCTTTACTACTAAATTTCAAGGTCATAATGCCTTCCTTAACCTCAATTTCATAACTAAATTCTTCACCTAACACAATACCCTCTTTAGGTTCTTCTGGATAGGTGTTTACCTCAGTACCAATAACAGAAAAGTCATTGCCCCAAACTGCTGAAGAA
Source organism: uncultured Polaribacter sp. (assembly GCA_913061165.1). Taxonomy (GTDB): domain Bacteria; phylum Bacteroidota; class Bacteroidia; order Flavobacteriales; family Flavobacteriaceae; genus Polaribacter. Next base: position 8,257 of record CAJXTJ010000035.1, on the reverse strand, counting down.
TAATCCCATCTTCCAGAGTTATCATTACCAGCTGTATTGATTTCATAATGCCAAAAAACAGCACCTTTGGTGTGACCTGGAAATTTTTTGTAAAATATTTTAAGTGGTTCATTTTCATGTCCATCTGCACTATGAATTTGACCTACAACAACAGAGTATGAAGCTGCAACACGAGCATCTCCAGTTGACGAAACATTCATAATTTTAAGTGTAGCCTTCAATTTATCATTCGCAGTTTTTGGATACCATTTTTTTACTTGCGCCAATTCGGTTCTTGTATTGTTTGAGGTTCCATGCGTATCTCCTCCATTTGGTGCTTTAAAAACGACCCAATCGCTATTGCCATCATTTGTACTATAAAAGTAATCTTTGTTTTCAAAATTATTTGCAATACCCGCATTTGAACCATCACCTAAAATCAATTTCCAATCATCAAAAAAGGAAATAACGTCACTTGCATATACCGATTTTTGTAGTGCTTTTTTTGTAGTATTTGAACAACTATTAAGTGTAATAAAAATACCGAAAATCACAAATGCTGCTACTATTGATAATTCTTTTTTATTCATTTTTTAATGATTTATTTTTTATAATCTTAGTTAATTTTTTAAAAATAATTTAAAAGTGCCACTATACCATTGTATGAAATCACTAAAGAGAAAAATAATGCTGCATACAAACCAATATAAATACCTAAGCTTGTTTTATAATCTTTCATTACTTTTTCACTACGCAACATGAGTATAATACCTAGTATTACAATTGGTAGTACAAATACGTTAAACACTTGAGATAGAATTTGAATTTCAATTGGGTTTGCACCAAAAGCAGGACCAATTAAAGCAACCAAACAAGCTATAGCAGTTATAATTCTAAATTGTCTCGAATTAGTATCTAAAATTCCAGATTGATAATCTGCGACTAATAAAGGTGCTATTAATAAACATGGAAAAATTGACGATAAACCTGCACTTAAAGCGCCAAAAAAGAAAATAGTAACTGCCCATTTACCTGCAACAGGTTCTAAGGTATTTGCCATATCTAATACATGAGTAACTTCTTTTCCATCATAAAACAAAGCGCCCGCGGCTACAGCCATTATAACACCACTTATTACAAATATTAAAATAGCAGCAGTTATCGCATCCTTTTTTTGTTGATTTAAATTTTTAATTGTCCAACCCTTACCTTTAACAAACAGAGGTCTAGATAAAAATGTTGCCGAAGCCATCGTAGTGCCAACAAATGCTGCAACTAACATTTTTCCTCCAGGCACATCTGGAATTGTTGGTATTAATCCTTTGACAACATCGATAGATAACGGCTGCACAAATAGTAAGGATAATACAAATGAAAGACCCATCATGGTCACAAAAATGACAAGGATTTTTTCAAAAAACGTGTACTTACCTACTAACATTAATAGATAGAAAATAGCAATAATTATAATGGCTGTTATTAAAACGGTTTCATATTCATAGCCTCTTAAACCTTCAAAATTTAGTGCTAATATTTCAAAAATAATATTGGATGAAATTCCTAAAATTCCCATTAGCGAGTTCCATTGTCCGAACGTTATTCCAACGATAATAAGTATCGCTAATAATTTACCATATTTTAAATGCTTCTTAAAACCGTAGAGTGCTGTTTCACCAGTTAATAAGGCATAATTTCCATATGCAAACATTAAAATTCCTGAAAAAAAGCAACTTAATAAAAGTACCCACAATAATTGCATATTAAATTTACTTCCAGCCACAATCATAGAGGTTACGCTACCTGTGCCAATGGTATAACCAATAGCAAAAATACCAGGACCAAAACCTAATATAATGGCGATAACGCTCTTTAATAAAGACTTTTTGTTTTCGGTTTCTTGCATGGTTTTATCTATTTATTTTCTTAATTTTTCCAGTCGGTATGATGAAATTTTTCAGAATTATCGTCTATTCTTTGATACGTATGTGCTCCAAAATAATCACGTTGGGCTTGAATTATATTTGCTGATGCATATACTGTTGTAATTCCATTAAAAAATTGAATAGCTTCGCTTAATGCGGGCACTGTTAAATCATTTAACACACATTGTGATACTACTTTTTTTGCTGATGGTTTGTAGTGATTAATCATAGCTATTATCTGCGCATTAACTAATAAATTATCAGTATCCTTAAGGACTTCAACCAAATCTTGCATTAACCTAGATTTTATAATACAACCGTTTGTCCATATTCTAGCAATTTCGCTTAGATTTAAATTCCACGAAAACTTCTTTGAAGCTTCGTTTATGAGTTTAAAACCTTGATAATGATTTATAATTCTTGCAAACTGATAGGCTTCTAACACATTATTTGTGGTTACATTTAATTCTGAAGAACTTTGCCTTTCAAAATTAATATTTAGTCGAATTCGTTCTTCTTTATAAAACGAAATATATCTAGAAAATAAAGCGGAAGCAATCAATGTACTTGGCACGCCAAGTTCTGCAGAAGCAATCGTCGTCCAGTTTCCTGTACCTTTATTTCCTGCTGTATCCAGTATTTTATTTACCAACCAATCTTCACCTTCTTTTTTTCTTAAAATGGAAGTTGTTATTTCTAATAAGTAACTACTTGCTTTGTCTTTCCAACTATCTAAAGTATTAGCAATCTGATCTGGATTTTGACCTAAATTTTTTAAAATAGTTGACACCTCAGCAAGTAACTGCATTTCTACATACTCGATACCATTGTGTACCATTTTTATAAAATGACCACTGCCTTGTGGTCCAACATAGGTGCAACATGGTAAATTATTTTCATCTTTAGCTGAAATTGTTTCTAGATAATCTTTTACTTGTGTATATGTTTCTTTGTCTCCACTTGGCATAATAGATGGCCCTTTTAAAGCGCCTTCTTCTCCGCCAGAAATACCTGCGCCTATAAAATGAATGTTTTTAGTTTTTAGATACTCGATGCGTTCTTTTGTTTTTTTATAGTTAGAATTTCCACCATCAATTAAAATATCATTTTCAGATAAATGTGGTAATAAGTCCTTAATAACATAATCTATAGTTTTCCCTGCATTAACCATAAGCATAATACGTCTTGGTTGTTGTAAAGTATTAACAAAAGCAGAAATATCATCAAAAGCAGAAGCAGAAGATAGTTCAGGAAATTCTGATTTAAATTTTTTAGCTATATCAACTTCTAAACCGTCAACATGTCTGTTAAACATAGAAATTTTAAATCCGTTATTTGCTAAATTTCTACAGAGGCTTTTCCCCATGACACCGAGGCCAAATAACCCAAATTCTGATTTACTTTCTAATTGATTTTTCACAAGGGCAATAATTTCTTTTGGTTTTAAATTAATATCAATTTTTATGGCGTCTTTGGGTTCTTCTAAAATATCAAATTGCGATTTCAACATCTCTGAATTCATAAAATGATTTGTACGTTTATTGATTCTATCCGTTATTTCCTCAAACGAACCCTGAAGAAAAATCCATTTTGTATTGTTTTGAATATCTTTAGATAATAGTTCTCGATACTTCTTTTTTAATGCAGAACAAACAATGATACAGCTATTCTTTTCTAGTTGCTTTTTAGCTAAACTATTTAGCGATTGTAACCATCCAAATCGATCTCCATCGGTTAAGGCTTGTCCTCTAGACATTTTAATGATATTACTTTTTGCATGAAAATCATCTCCATCAAAAAAAGGAATATTTAAATCTTCAGCTAGTAATTTTCCAACAGTGCTCTTTCCACTGCCTGAAACACCCATTATGAAAATTATTTTTTTCATTAATTAGATATTGTAATTAGTCTCGATTGATTTAACCGGCTTCCAGAAACTTTAATTATATAGGTTCCATTACTTAATATAGACACATCAAGAATCTCTTTAGTGGCATTTATGATTGCTTTTTCTATAACTTTTCTTCCATCTATTGTATACATCTCTATCTTATAAGCTTCTTGGTGCAGGCCGCTAAAATGTATACTATTTTTAGCCGGATTCGGAAAAACAGAAAATCCTGTATTTGATTCTGAAGATGCTAGTGACAGCGTTTCAACTTCTTGAATACTAAAATTTGCAAACAATACATTTTCGTCTCTAAGATCCTGTGAATTATTTAGACTTCTATAAATTCCCCATTTTGGCCTTACAAATTCTGCATTTTGCCTCCAATTAACAATATCATTGTTTGTATATGCAAATAGAACAGAATTATCGCTTATCTTTTTTATTTCTATATCATAGGTTCCGGAAATTCCGTATTCTATTCTTTCAGTAACTTCCATCCAGGTATCAACCATAGGTAATAAATCTGTTTGTGCCAATGTAATTTGCGTGTCAGTTTCAGCATAGCGCAATTCTAAGCGGTCTGGACTTCCTTTGCGCGCTGTTAGTGTATACATTGGCATACTTGCTAAAGAACCTCCTACGGATTTTAACTGGTGTAAATGCGTGAAGTTTGGAGAAGACTGAAACCCACTTGATAATTTAAATTTCCACTTATAAATCACTTTTTCACCAACGATACCAAGTAAGTTCTCTGGCGATTGATCATATGTTTTTATTTCATTACGTTGTCTATCAAACTTAATACATCTATCATTATCAGGTGACACATGAATATAAAAACGAAAAACATTTGCATTTAAATCAGTATCATAAACTTCATCAATATGGTCACCAAAACTTGTATGATTGCAATCAGGCACTTCAATTGGATTATAGCCAGGAGCTAAAACTGATGTAATTAAATTATAAGTATTTCCCGGACCGTCTGCATCTAAAACAACTTGTCCATGAATATTAAGAGATATAAAAAGAAAAGTTAAAACATATAAATATTTCATTCTGTAGTAGCTTAATTTCTCGATTAATTACTTTCACTTTGTTTCTCTCCTGAAGCTAGTGTAGCCTCTTTAAACCATACTTCTGCATAACTTCCATTAGCATATTGCTTTACAATATTTCCATTATAGGTTTCTGACTTAGTGCTTTTTGGGTTAGCTTGATTATAACACCCTTGTTTGAAATAATTTTTTTCTCCTGCATAGGCAGTTTCACGTTCAACTCCTCCTCCTTTTTCTCTATTTGCATATACTTTTAATACTTGTTCTGGAATGTCTGATTTTTTAGTAAAATCTGATTTAATCAAGCTTTTAGTAAATGTTATAGTTTCATGACCTTCACTTGTAAATATTAAATACATAATGCCTTTGTAAACATTTACTTCATAAGTAAACTCCTCCCCTAATGCAATACCGTTTTTTGGCTCTTCAGGATAAGTAGTTGCATCTTTACCAACCACAGAAAAATCGTGTCCCCAAACTGCAGTAGAATAATCAAATCGCCCAATATTATCGCCCTTTGTGTTGATTTCATAATTCCAGAATACAGAACCTTTTAAGTGTCCAGGAAACTTTTTATAGTATATTTTTAGTGGTTCGTTTTCATGACCTTCATCACTATGAATTTGCCCAATTACTACTGCATATGACGAAGCAGCCGTTGCATCTCCTGAAGTTGATACGTGCTGTACTTTTACAGTTCCTGTTAATTTGCCGCCAACCTCTGGAATCCAATGTGCATTTTCACCTAATTCAGTTCTTGTGTTACTAGATGTTCTTGAAGTAATACCGGCGTTTGGTGCTTTATAGACTACCCAATCTGTTCCCTTTTCATTTTCAATATAAAAAAAATCATCTCTTTGGTAATTTATCAAATCATCAACATGGGTTCCATCTCCAAGAAGGATTTTCCATTTATCCATAAAAGGAATTACATCACTTGGATATTTTGTAATAGTTTCTGTTTGAATAGCTGAATTTGAACTGATTTTAGAATTATTTTTACAGGCAACTATTATTAAAAACATTACTATCGTAAATAATACTTTTTTCATTTGATTAATTTATAATTAATACATCATCGTCATCACTAAATTTTCTTCTGTTTTTATTTGTCCAGAATTCATCAAGTTATTATCAGACTCCACATTATTCTTTGCTCCCCAAAGAATAGACACAAACTGAACTGGGTTATTTTTAAATGTATTTTTAGTTATATTTACATTCACAATACCGTTATGATTTAGTAGTCTTTTATTTTTCTCTTTTGCGCCACAATTTATAAATGTGCTGTTTGTTAACAAAAGATTTCCACCAATAGTAGATTCATCATATCCTCCTCTGTAATAATCAATAACATTTGCTTTTATAGTATTGAAATTACAGTTATTTATAGTTAAATATTCTGTATTATAATCGCCTTTATCGTTTTTTTCTTCAGATAGTTCTATTCCGTTTTCGCAGTTTGAAATTGTTGTGTTTTCAAAAGTAATACGCTCAGCAAAAGATTCTTTATAGGCTTTTAGCACGTAATTAAAATTACTTATTTCAGAATTTGAAACGATTAATCCAAAATGATTAGACATGTTCTGTTTTAAACTTGCAAAAGCATAATTTGAAATATTTCCTTTTAAAACTATATTATTTATGGTTAGTTTCCCTTTAGGTTGTAATGAAAATAATGGTGTGTTAGATGCTCCAGAAAAAATAAGTTGTGCTTTAGCATCTGGTTCTGATTCAATCGTCAATCTTTTATTAATTACTACGGATTTATCTATGTTATAAACACCTTTTATTAATGAGATAACATCACCATTGCTCGCTCCGTTTATTTTAGTTTGTAATTCTTCTGCGCTAGTAACAGTATGTATTACTGGATCTCTGGCTTCCACTTCATTAGAAAACCAAGTCGTACCATATTTAGATTTGTCTAAAATATTAGGATTGAAAACATCTTTACCAATTATTGCACCAATACTATTATTGTCTTTTCTAGAAACACGTAATAAATCTGTTTCAATAGTATTAAAATCGAAACCATTAAAGGCTTCAAAATCATTAGGTATTCCTGTGGGGATATACATATTATCTGATATTTTTTTTAAATCTAAAGAGGCTTCAATTATACCTCCGTCAAAGTCTTTAAAAGCAACTCCTTGATTGTTTATAATGTTCTTCATAAAGGCGACACCATCTGCTTTGTCGTTTTCCACAACAATACTTTCTAATCCTTTTTCATTGTAAATAATATTGTTTGCAACGGTTGTTCTAATGGCTCTTGCCGATCGAATTTCAGACTTAGGCAATACCTTTGCTTGTGCAATGTTTGTGCCTACACCAAATTGCCAAGGAGAACTACAATTTACGTAGGTATTGTAGGCTACAACCACATCTGTAACTTGGTTGTAGCGGTTTAACGGTGATTTAGGAATACCATTCATGACAGCCAATGGACTTCTAAAACTCTTTCCCTTTAGTCCGTAAAAATAGTTATTGACAACCCAATGTCCTGTATTAATAATTCGGATTCCTCCATAGTTTTCGTTCTCACCATCTCCAATAAAATAATTTCCATCAATCATAGAGTAGTTACCATGACGTGTTACAAGAGAACCTTCACTTTTATAAAATACGTTGTTTTTAAATATATTAAAATTTGTTTTACTTGAAATCACTTCAACTTCGCCATTGCATTCTTCAAATAAATTATTTGCCACCATTGTATGACTTGGTGACATAGAAGTATAACTATCCCCTAATTGAATGGTTTCTCCGCTTGGACCACCTTTTACTGGTCTTGGTCCAAAATGATTGTTAACAATTTGATGGTAATTATTAATGCTTTCTATACCAGCAATACTAACTCTTACAGTGGGTCCTCTGTTAGTTTTACCTGCAATATAGCAGTTGCTTAACGTGTTGTGACGGCCCCAAAACTGAACCCATAAATCGCTTTTATCTCGCTTTGGTTTATTAAAATCTTCAATAACACAATTGGTGACTTTACAATTATTTGAAATTTCATCTGGTTTATCTTTACTGCTTATCTTAAAATCTATGACTGCGTTGGATGGTGAAAATCCGTTCTTAAAATATAAACCTTCAACTACTAAATATTCACCTCCAAATTTTAAATAAGATTCACCCTCAATGGTTACCTTACCAGTGGTTTCTGCTTTAATCGTTATAGGGTTGTCTGTTGTTCCTTTTCCTCTAAATTTAATTTGTACATCTTTCCAAATTCCATTTGCCAAAATAATCTGGTCTCCAGCTTTACAAGAATCAATTGCTTTATTAAGCTCATCGATATTAGTAACCTTAATTGAATTGACTATCAAAGAATTACTACAAGCAATAAGTAGCATACATAAAACGAAACCTGTCTCTTATACACATCTCCGAGCCCACGA
>CAJXTJ010000034.1 GCA_913061165.1 uncultured Polaribacter sp. | reverse complement strand
GAGATGTAGAGAGGTCTCGTGGGCTCGGAGATGTGTATAAGAGACAGAATCATGAGTTAAATAAACCATCTAAAAATATTCATTTAAATAGAAATTCAACTTTTAAGGATACAGAAAATAGTTTAGAGTTTCACTATAGTGTAGCTAATTTTGATAATATATCAAATATTATGTACCAATATAAGCTTGAAGGATATCATAAAAACTGGAGCGATTATAGTGATTCCAATTCTATTTTATTTGAAAATTTGCCTTTTGGAAAGTATATATTTAAAGTAAGAGCTTTAGTGGCTGGTAGCTTAACTAATAATGTTTCTGAGTTTGAATTTAATATTGAAAAGCCTTGGTTTTTGTCAAATATTGCAGTTATTGTTTATCTTTTAATCTTGTTGTGTTTAATCTTTACATGGTATATTTTGTCTAAAAGATATTATAGTAAAAAGCAAGAGAAGTTTTTATTTCGAGCGCAAAAAGAATTAGAATTAAAGGAGTTAGAGAGTTCTCAGAAAATTATAAAATTAAATAATGAAAAATTAAGAAATGATATTGAAAGCAAGAATAGGGAATTAGCAACTTCTACCATGAGCATTATAAAGAAAAATGAATTTTTGAATTCTATAAAAAATGAACTTATAGATGGCAGTGAAAAAAATGTTTCTAAGGTTGTGAAAATTATTGATAAAAACTTAAACAATACAGATGATTGGAAAATGTTTCAGGAAGCATTTAACAATGCAGACAAAAAATTCTTAGACAAGGTAAAAGATAAACACCCAGATTTAACGCCTAACGATTTAAGACTATGTGCGTATTTAAGACTAAACTTATCTTCAAAAGAAATTGCACCACTTTTAAATATTTCTCCTAGAAGTGTAGAAGTGAAAAGATACCGATTAAGAAAAAAAATGGATTTAGAACACAATGCGAACTTGACAAATTATATTTTAGAAATATAATACTACATCAAAAGTGATGTGTATCTATACATAGCCACAACATTAAAAAACAGCTCTTTTTATTTTATTCTAAAACTCTAATATTTACTGAGGTTTCAATCGTTTTTTATAAAATAATTTAATGTATGTTTTTTGTTGCGGTCTTTTCTGTTGATTAGTCAGGTATTTCACGTTAAATTTATAAAAAAAAACAAACTCTTTATTCATGGGAAAACAAATCACATTATTATTCTTTATGCTTTTAGGTTTTTGCGCAACCGCGCAAACCACTAATGTCAAAGGTATTGTTAAAGATGCTGTTTCTGGGGAAGTACTTCCTGGAGTAAGTATTCTTGTCAAAGGAACCGTTAAAGGAACAGAAACAGATTTTGATGGTCTGTATTCATTATCAAATATAGAAAAGGGCGCAACTTTGGTATTTAGATATCTTGGTTACAAACAACAAGAAGTAATTGCAATTAATGGCACCTTAGACGTATCTTTAGAGTATTCTGCAGAAGCTTTAGATGAAATTATTGTAGTTGGTTACGGTAGTCAGAAACGTAAAGATGTTACAGGTTCTGTTTCCATTGTAGGGGCAGAAACTTTAGAAGCTTTAAAACCGATAGATGCAACTACTGCATTACAAGGAACTACTGCAGGTGTTGCCGTAAATTTATCATCTGGTGCTCCAGGTGCTAAAGCAAATATTTTAATACGTGGTGTAAGTTCTAATACTGCAAATCAACCTTTAACCATTGTAGATGGTTATGAGGGAGATTTAAATAGTATCAACCCGAATGATATTGAATCTATTACGGTTTTAAAAGATGCACAAGCTGCAATTTATGGTATTAAAGGAGCAAATGGTGTAATCTTAGTAACCACTAAAATTGGTAAAAAGAACAAAGCGCCAACTGTAAAGTATGACACGTATTCAGCAGTTCAGCAAACTACTCGAAAGTTAGACTATCTAAATGCAACAGAATATGCCTTGGTTTTAAATGAAGCTTATGGTGCTAGTGGACAGACATTACCTTTTACAAATATTTCTCAATTAGGTGTTGGTTCAGATTTTCAAGAAGAATTATTTAATGACGCTTTTTTAATGAATCATAACATTAGCGTTTCTGGAGGTGGAGAGAACTCTAGATACTTTATAAGTGCATCGAGAACCCAGCAAGATGGTATAATAGCAAAAGAAACTTCAAATTTTATTAGAAATAATATTAAATTGAACTTAGGTGTTGATATATCTGATAAATTAAATTTTTCATTAATAGCCAATTACTTTACAACTGCTTCAGAAGGTTTTTCAGGATCTGTTTTGTTTAATGGTTTAAATTATGCACCTACCTTTGGTTTAGATGAAGATGATGAGAATAACTTTTTAGGGATAGAGCTTATTAATCCTTTGAATCAATTAAAAAATACGTACAACGAAAATAACGGAAGCGGTTTAGAAGGAAACTTTAAATTAGTGTACAAGCCTATTGAAGGTTTGGCAATAACATCTAGACTTGGTTATAAAATATACAATGAAAAAGGAAGAACTTTTACTCCTATACAAAATTACGGAATTAGTAAAGTTTATAATATTCCACAAAGTTCTGTGTACCAATTTAAGGCAACTTCTACTAGGGTAGTTTTTGAGACGTTTGCAAACTATAGTAAAACATTTGCAGAAGACCATAACACTACATTTACATTAGGTACAAGTGTTCAAAACGATTTGTTTGACGGTATTTATGCATCTGGTATTAATGTGCCAAATAACTCTTATGATTTTGCTCAATTAAATTTAACAGATCCTCAAAACGAACAAAGAAGTTTAAATTCTGGTTTTGCAGATAAAAGATTAACTTCTTTTTTCGGTAGAATTCAATATGATTATCAAGGGAAATACTTGTTTTCTGGTTTGATAAGAAGAGATGGCTCTTCAGCTTTTATTAAAGAATTTAGATTTGATCAGTTTTGGGCATTAACTACAGGTTGGAAAATTTCAGAAGAAAACTTCTTAAAGGATAATGAAACCATTAGCTTTTTAAAATTAAGAGCAAGTTACGGTACTTTAGGGAATGAGGTTGGAAATAATTTATATAGATCTTTGTTAAGCGGAGAGGGTACTTACGTATTTGATGGTGCTTTAGTAGATGGTACTGCACAAGGTGGATTGCCAAATCCTTTAGCGCAATGGGAAACTGCAGAAAAGTTAGACATTGGTTTAGATATTAATTTATTCGATGATAAAGTTACTATTGTAGCTGATTATTTTGAAGAAAGTAGAAAAGATTTACTAATACAGAGTTTCCCTGTTTCAGGTATTTTAGGAACAAGTGCTCCTGGTAGTGGAAATCCAACTGTTAACGCAGGGACTTCTCTAAATACGGGTGGAGAATTAGCGATTAGTTATGCTGCTATAAAAACAGAAGATGCATCTCTAAATTTTGCATACAACGTAACCTATGTTAAAAACGAGGTTACAGATGTAACTGGTGGTGCTTTTATTGAAGGTGGTAGTTTCGCTATTGGAAATTTACCTCCCTCTAGAATGGAAGTGGGACAACCAATAGGATATTTTTATGGATTACAAACAGATGGTCTTTTTCAAAACCAAGCAGCAATAGATGCGCACCCTTCACAAGCAGGGTTAGGTGCAGCGGTAACTTCTCCAGGAGATATTAGATATAAAGATGTTAATGCAGATGGTGTTATAGATATTAACGACAGAAAAAGAATAGGGAAACCACAAGCAGATTTTTATATGGGATTCAATTTTTCAGGAACTTATAAAAATTGGGATTTTAGCGCCTATTTATATTCAGAGTTAGGAAAAGAAATTGTTAGAAATTATGAACGTTTTTTACCAAATGTAAATAAACCATCTTATTATTTAGGAAGATGGACAGGTGAAGGAACTAGTAATTCAATACCAAGATTAACCAATGATGCAACGAATAATAAGTTATTTTCAGACTTTTTTGTTGAAGATGGTTCTTTCTTGAGATTACAAAATGTTCAAATAGGATATAATATTGATGCAGATACATTAGAAAGAATAGGTGTTTCTAAATTAAGAGTATACACAAGTGTAAATAACCTATTCACAATAACAGATTACTCTGGTTACGATCCAACCATAAATGGCGGAGCAATTGGCGCAGGAATAGATTATGGAACGTATCCATCTGCAAGACAATTTATTTTAGGATTAAACGTAGAATTTTAAAAAAGCAAGTAATGAAAAATATAAACAAAAAAATATCGATTAGCATTATCATCATTGCAAGTTTATTCACAATAAACGGTTGTTCAGATGAGTATTTAGAAAACACAAAGGTGTATGCGGAAGATTCTGAATCGTTTTTTAATTCAGAGGCAGATTATTACAATGCATTAGTTGCTGCGTATGATCCTTTACAATCTTCATTTATAAATGTGTTAATGGGAGAAATAGCTTCTAATAACACTTTATGTGGTGGAGAGAGTGCTACGGATGTTCAAGGATATCAGCAAGTAGATGACATGATTCATACTCCTGTAAACGCTCAATTACAAAATTTATGGAGTTTTATGTATGGTGGTGTTAATAGAGCAGCTTACATTATAGAGTTTCAAGATAAGACAGATTTTACTGGTAAAGAGGTTATTATTGGTGAAGCAAGTTTTTTAAGAGCATATTATAATTTCGAATTGGTAAAATGGTTTGGAGCAATTCCTATTAAACCAGAAGGGCGTTTTGTTGTTGGAGATGAGCAAACAGTTCCAAGAGCACCAGTAGCTGAAGTATATGCTTTAATAGAAGCAGATTTACAGGTTGCAGTATCAAATTTAGCATATACAGCGCCGCAAGTAGGTAGGGTTACCAAAGGTGCTGCAGAAGCATTGTTAGGTAAAGTGTATTTATATCAAGATAAATTTGCAGAAGCAGCAAGTACCTTAGAGAGTGTAATTACAAACGGGCCTTATACTTTAGAATCTGATTATAATAAAATCTTTGAGTCTCAGGGAGAAAATGGAGTAGGTTCTGTTTTTGAAGTACAATACACAGATTTAGAAGGTGCTGGTTTTGGCTGTCTTCAGTGCAGTGAAGGTAACGTTGCAGTTGGTTTTCAGGGAGTAAGAGGTTATGACGGAGATTTATTTACGTCAGGTTTCAGTTTTAATGTGCCAACACAAGAAGTTGTAGATGAATTTGAAGCAGGAGACAACCGCAAGGATGTAGCTATTTTAGATATAGAGGCATGGGCAACTGCTACAGGAGCAAGTTATACAACTGGTTACGAACACACAGGGTTTTTTAATAGAAAATATATTCCTAGAAAAAGAAGTGCAACCGCAGCAGGAGATTTAAACCTTACGAATCCTAATAACTATAGAGCAATTCGTTTTGCAGATGTTTTACTAATGGCGGCAGAGGCTAATAATAGAAAAGCAACAGGAAATGATACGAAAGCGCAATTGTATTTAAATACAGTTAGGGCAAGAGCATTTGGTAATAGTAATAATGATATTACAAGCAGTGGATCTAACTTAACTGCGGCCATCTATAAAGAGCGTAGAGTTGAATTAGTTGGAGAAGGTCATCATTTTTTCGACCTTGTAAGAACAGGTAGAGGTGCTCAAATTTCTGGTTTTACAGCTAATAAGAATGAAGTTTTTCCAATCCCTTTAGAAGAAATACAATTCAGTCAAGGAAATTGGGCTCAGAATCAAGGATATAATTAAACATATTAATATTAGAAATATGAAACATATAAAAACAATTTACAAAGCATTTATCATTCTAATTTTTATTAGTGCTTGTACAGAAGATGAAAATTTAGATTTTCTAGAAAATATTGCACCACCAACAAATGTGGAAGCTATATTTAAAATAACACAAGATAATACTGGTTTAGTTACTGTAATACCAACAGCTGAGGGTACAGTGTCTTTTGATGTGCATTTTGGAGATACCACTGTAGAACCAGCAAAATTAGAGCAAGGAACTACTGTAGATCACATCTATGTGGAGGGAAGTTACGAAGTTACTTTGATAGCATATAATTCTATAGGTAAAACTACAGAGGTTTTGTTACCACTGGTTGTCTCATTTCAAGCTCCACAAAACTTGGTGGTTACTTTAGAAAATGATGCAGCAGTGTCTAAGCAATTAAACATTACTGCTACAGCAGAGTTTGCAACTACCTATGAATTTTATTCAGGGGAAGCATCAGTTACGCAGCCAGTTGCTATTGCAAATATTGGCGATGTTCTAAACTACCAATACGCTGAAGCTGGAGTTTATGATGTTAAAGTAATTGCCAAAGGTGGTGCTGTTGAAACAACAGAATACACTGAAGAATTTGAAGTAACAGAAATATTAGCGCCTATTGAAAATGCTCCAAGCCCTTCTACAAGAGACGCAGTAGATGTTATTTCTATTTTTAGCGATAAGTATACGGACGTTGCTGATTCAGATTTTAATCCAAACTGGAATCAATCAACAATTTATTCTGCTTTCGATTTAAATGGAGATGCAATCATTCAATACAGCAATCTAAACTATCAAGGTATAGATATAGGATCTGAAATTGATGCTTCTTCAATGGAGACACTTCATATAGATATCTGGACAACAGATGCAACAAGTATTAATATTTATCCATTACCTAACGGTGTTGTTCCTTCAGATGAAAGATTTGTAACTAAAACTCTAGAAGCAGATCAATGGAATAGCTTTGACATACCAATGTCTGAGTTTACTGACCAAGGTTTAACAATTGATGCATTAAAACAATTTAAATTTGTTGGTTCAGGGACTGTATTTATAGATAATTTATACTTTTATAAAACAAGTTCAAATGGTCCAGCTTTTGATGGTGGTTTATTAACAAACGGTGATTTTGAAAATGGAAGCGACTCTTGGTTAGTAGGTGTCGATGATAGTACCTCTGCGCCAGTTGAAACAGTTGGAGGGAATACGTATTATACAGTAGATGTAACTTCTGCAGGAAATGCATATGCGGTTAATCTAAGTCAAAAAGTGGAAATTATTGAAGGAAATACGTATACACTTACTTTTGACGCTGTGTCAAATGTAGATAGAACTATATTGGCTGGTATAGGTCTTAGTAAAGATCCTTGGGATAACACTGCTGAACCAGTATCTATATCAAGTACAATAACAACCTATACAGTTACTCATGTTGCAACCTTTGGGGCACCTGATGCACGTGTGTTGTTTGATCTTGGCGCAGAGGTTGGTCGAGTGGCTATTGATAATGTATCCTTAATTATTGGTACAGGAAATATTGTAACAAACGGTGATTTTGAAAATGGAAGTGATTCATGGTTAGAGGGTGTCGATGATAGCACCTCAGCTCCAGTTGAAACAGTTGGAGGGAATACGTATTATTCAATAGATGTAGCAGCTGCAGGTAATGCTTATGATGTGAATCTAAGTCAAAAAGTGGAAATTATTGAAGGAAATACGTATACCCTTACTTTTGATGCATGGTCTAATGTAGATAGAAGCATATTGGCTGGTATCGGTCTTAGTAAAGATCCTTGGGATAACACGGCTGAACCAGTATCTATTTCACCTACAAGAACAACTTATACACTTACCCATGTTGCAACCTTTGGGGCAACAGATGCACGTGTTTTATTTGATTTAGGTGCAGAAATAGGAACTGTTAATATAGACGATGTTTCTTTATCTGCTAATTAGATTTAAAATGATTATTTCGTTAAAAAATTAAAAAGTATTAAAACATATAAAAATGAAAAATATAAAAAATATTTATATCCTATTATTTTCTTTGGCAATAACCTTTATAGGGTGTCAAGAAAAGGAATATGAATTTGGTGATATTATAGCTCCAAGTTCACTTATTATTAATGCGGAGGTTATCGGTCAAGATGTTAATAATCCTGATTTAGCAAATGGAGACGGTAGTGGTACTGTTAAATTTACTGTAAGTGCAGACAATGCGTCTTCTTATGTTTATTACTTTAATGGAGTTGCAGAAGCTTCACCATCAGGTATTTTTTCTAAAAGATTTTCTAAAGTTGGTACAAACATATATACAGTTGTTGTAAAAGCGAATGGTACAGGTGGTGTTTCAACTACTAAATCTATGGATATTGAAGTATACAGTTCTTTTACAGATTTAGAAGCTGAAAACTTTTTAAGTGGTGCTAATATCGGTGATAGTAAAAAATGGTATTGGCAAGCAGATGCAGATCTACATGTTGGTTTAGGGCCAGTTACGGATGATTATGGAAATGGAGAATTTGCTTATGAAGGATGGTGGAATGGGATTAAGGCTTGGGATTCAGAAAAAGCGTGTATGTATGGCAATGAATTTGTATTTACAAGAACAACAAATGGTCTTACGTTTGAACAAACTATGGGCCCTGCTTTTGTTCCAGGTGCTTATGCTGGGGCTATAGGAATTGCAGGCGATCAATGTCATGACGAAACGGTTGCTACAAATATGTTTGGTATAAAAAGTGTTTCTTTTGGACCCTCAACATCAAAAGCTGCTATAGAAGGTACTTATGGTGAAGATGCACAAGGACAGCCAAAACCATATAGAGGAACTACTTTTAATATTTCTGATGGAGGTTTTATGGGTTGGTTAGTTGGTTCTAGTACCTATGATATAATTTCTGTTTCTGATGATGAATTAATTGTTAGAATAATTCAAGCTGGAGATGGTTTTGCATGGTATCATAAATTCACATCTACAAAGCCTACACAAGACGCTGGCTATGTGTATAACGATTTAGTTTGGGAAGATGATTTCAATACAGATGGTGCACCCGATGCTACAAATTGGGATTATGACCTTGGAGCTGGTGGCTGGGGAAATGGCGAAGTGCAAACATATACAAATTCAGCAGAGAACGCGAAAGTATTAGATGGCTCTTTAATTATAACAGCTAAAGCTGATGGTAGTGGTGGTTATACTTCTGCGAGATTAAAATCTCAAGGATTACGTAAATTTACTTATGGTAGAATTGAAGTAAGAGCAAAACTACCGGCATCAGCAGGTACTTGGCCAGCAATTTGGATGCTAGGTTCTAATAATCCTACTGTTAGTTGGCCATATTGTGGCGAAATTGATATTATGGAACAAACAGGTGCTAACAAAGAGACTACTTTAGGCACTCTTCATTGGTATAATACGACTGCAAATAGTAATGCAAGTTATGGTGAAACTACTGCTGTTGCAGATGCTTCTTCTGATTTTCATTTATATACTGTAGAATGGTCAGATACTTCAATAAAAATATATTTAGATGATGTTAGCTTTTTTCAAATGGACAATGATAGTACTTTACCATTTAATGCAGATTTCTTTATGATATTAAATATTGCAATGGGTGGTACTTTGGGAGGAGATATCGATCCAGGTTTCACAGAGGATACAATGGAAATTGATTATGTAAAAGTATTTCAATAAAAAATAGGTCATTTAAAAAGGTCATTTATTTAATAAATGACCTTTTTTTAATAAATAACCTTTTTAGGATTTGGCAACGAAAGTAGTAAATTAAAAAAAGACTTTATAACTAAAGTTTACATGCTCAATTTTGAGTGAATTTGAAAAATATTTAATAATAGTAACTGGAGATAATTATGAGAAACAAGGTTTTATCCTTACTTTTTTTATGTATTTCATGTACACTGTATTCTCAGAATTACAAAGTAATTGTTAAGAAAAGTGATCAAGGCATGAAGCTTCTCGTTGATGGAAAGGATTTCATGATAAATGGTATGAATTGGGATTATGTTCCAATTGGTAAAAACTATGAATATAGTCTTTGGAAGCAATCAGATGAATTGATTAAAGCCGCTTTAGATGCTGAAATGAGTCTTTTAAAGAATATGGGAGTTAATACCATAAGAGTGTATACAGGTATGCAGCCTAAATGGATTGCCTATGTTTATGAAACATATGGAATTTATACAATGTTAAACCATACGTTTGGTAGATATGGTTTAACAATAAACGGAGTGTGGACACCAGTTACTGAATATGATGAATCAAAAACTAAGGCTTTGCTATTGTCAGAGATTACTGCAATGGCTAAGGAGTATAAAGATACCCCAGGTTTGCTGTTGTTTTTATTAGGAAATGAAAACAATTACGGTTTGTTCTGGGCAGGAGCAGATACAGAAGATTTTCCAGAAGAGGAGGAAAAGAAAAAATTTATAGGTGAGAGTCGTGGTAGACCAATGTATAAATTGATGAATGATGCGGCTATTAAAATGAAATCGATAAATAGCAATATACCAATCGCTATTTGTAATGGAGATTTATTGTTTGCTGAAATTATTGCTGAAGAATGTAAAGATGTAGATATTTATGGAACTAATATGTACCGTGGTAAATCATTTACAGATGCTTTTGAAAGAGTGAAAAAAGAATTAGATATGCCAATTCTATTTACAGAATTTGGTGCAGATGCTTTTAATGCAGTGACCAATGAAGAGGATCAAAAAATGCAAGCATTTTATATGGTAGAAAACTGGAAAGAAATTTATCAAAATGCTGCAGGCTTAGGAAAAGCAGGAAATGCAATCGGTGGGTTTACATTTCAATTTTCAGATGGCTGGTGGAAATATGGCCAGACAAAGAACTTAGAGGTTCATGATAACAATGCATCTTGGTCTAATGGAGGATATTATTTAGACTTAGAAGGTAGTAATAATAATATGAATGAAGAGTGGTTTGGAATTTGTGCTAAAGGTCCAACGAACTCTAAAGGTTTGTATACTTTATATCCAAGAGCAGCATATTATAATTTAAAAGAAGTACACAGTATAAATCCTCTTGAAAAAGGAATTACTGCAGCAGCTATTTTAAATCACTTTTCAAACATCAATCTAATGGATGGTGTTTTAAGAGCCAGAGGAGATAAAGCTGCCATTGGGGGTAACGAAAAACTTAAGCTTAGTAATTTACGTGCAGAGTTTTCTACATTTAATACAGGGGGTAGTTTAATTACAACTCCAAACACTGCAGACCCAAATGCAGGCGGGTATCCAAATCAATTAGGTTTTGATCACATGGAGTCTTATTATATTGGTGTAGAAGGAAATCCTGCACCTAATATGAGAGCCAATGTAAATTTTAACATTTTAGGAAATATTACAGAAAATGCTATCGATGAAATTTTCTATGAAAATAGAGGTAGAGATATTACTGTAAATTCAGAAGATGGCAATGTTATTTTAAGTGACATAAACCGAGTAAATGTTTACAATGCTGAATTTGAATGGTCTGCTAAAGAATTTGATTTAAGAGGATTTTATAGAACTGGCCATTATCATTGGGCAGACGATGGAGATTTCTTTGGTTTTTATAGAGAAGCAAATTATGGTCCAAATTTAGATATTTATGGTGGTGAAATCTCGGGAATTGAGATGGATGGTAAAGGTGTTTTTAAAGGATTAAAACTAGCATTTGGACCACAACTATGGTGGGGAGCAAACCCAACAGCCTTATTAAAATATAGTAGAAAATTCGGGAATTGGGATGTTACCGGTATTTATCATAGAGATATAGACACAGATATTAAAATTGATCCTTTAACAGGACGTAGAGTTTTAGATGCAAATCAATTAAGATCAGGTATTATTCCAGCATTTCCAACAGAGAGATTTGGACTTGCAATTGAAAGAAGTTTTGGAGATTTTAAATTTAATGTAGGTGCTCTTTGGGCAGGTAGCCCGTTAAATGGAAGTACTTTTCAGGATGCTAGAGGTACTCCAGGAAACTATGTCATATATAAAGATAAAATAAAGTCAAGTGATAATTGGGGTGGTAAAGCTAAAATTACATATCAAAAAGGACTTTTTAATTGGTATTTGCAAAGTGCTTACATGGGTCTAGTTGCAAACGGAGGGTCTGATGAGACAAAGACATTTACAGGTTGGAAATTAAAGGACAATGGAAGCGGAAACCAGGTAAATATTTTATCAGGAGCTACGTATACAATAGCAAATTTGCAGATTGCACCTAATTTTTTATATCAAAAACCATTAATTGCTGCAATGCCTAATGATGTTGGCAGCACAGGTAGATTAAGAAATGTAATTGATGATCCTTTTGCTGTAAGAGGCAACAGAGAAACTGCTGGAATGGAATGGTTGTTTAGTTATGATCCTACGCCAGGAACTTGGATGTATGAGTGGGATAATGACAGGGCAGAAGATGCTGCATTTGCTATGAATTTAGGTTTTGTATATAGACACTTACCAACAACGCAAGATGCACACATTGGTTTTTTAGCAAATCGTTCATTTTTTGCTTTTCCAACGTCTGCTCCGGCAGAAGATTTATGGGAAATAAGTTCTAGAGTGGTTTCTAAATTGGGTCCAGATTTTGGGTTTATTGGTAATTTCTTTTATGGAAATGGGCAGGCAAATGGAGACGACACCAGACTTATTAAACGTTTTGGAGGAGATGTTAGAATGGTTTTAAATAAGGTAAAGATTACTGCACAAGCAAAGTTTAATGATTGGGGACCTTTTGATTATCACAAGGATTTTAATTTAACATTTCCAACGCAATTAATGTTAGACCTATCTACTAGTTTAGGAAAGCCAGGTTGGTTTGTTTTACCAAGTACTAAATTTGGTATTCGCGGAACGTGGAGATCTCTTGATGTAAACTCTCCTAGATTTAGCCCAAATAACGCGATAGAATTTGCAACAGCTCCAACGATAAGTCCGGTAGGGTTTCCGAATGGTTCAGAATGGGAAATTAGAACTTACATTCATATCAACATTGGTAAATAATATAAAAAAAGATAAGATGAAAACAATAAAATATAAATACACAAAAGCCACATTTTTACTTTTGTTGCTGCTTAGTATTACTAGTTGCGAAAGAGAGCTTTCAGACAAAGCTGAATTTGCTAACTATGGAACAACTGGTGATATCTTTATAGATGCTCCAGTAGGTCTTACCGATCAATTTTTTGTTTCTTTTGATCCTGCCGGAGGAGCAAATACCGAAGGTTTTGGAACCGATGAGAGCGTTACTTATCAAGGTGAGAGTGCTATCCGTATAGATGTGCCCGCTGGCGACGATGTTAACGGTGGATATATTGGCGGTATTTTTGTAGACCGCGGTGTTGGAAGAAATTTAACAGGTTATGATGCTTTAACATTTTGGGCAAAAGGATCTACAACGGCAACAGTTGGATTGGTTGGTTTTGGAACAGATTTTATTGAAGACAAATATGCTGTCGGTTTAGAAAATATAAAACTTTCTACCGATTGGAGAAAATATACGATACCAATTCCAGATGCTTCTAAATTGATACAAGAAAAAGGAATGTTTATTTTTTCTGCTGGAGGAATTGGCACTTTTCCTGAAATGGGTTATACCTTTTGGATGGATGAATTAAAATTTGAAAAATTAGGAAACATTGGTCAGCCACAACCAGCTATGGCAAGTGGAGAAGACAGAGTAGAAACTAAATTTTTAGGTGATCAATTCAGTATGGCTGATTATAGTTTGAGACAAACATTTAATTTAGCCTCTGGAATAAATCAAACGGTAATTGCCGCGCCTTCTTATTTTTCTTTTTCCTCTTCTGATATTGAAGTTGCAAGAGTAAATGAGTCAGGAATTGTAAGTCTTGTTGGTTCAGGGTCGGCAAAAATCACAGCTTCTATTGCTGGGGTTTCAGTAGCTGGTTCTTTAACACTTAATGTTGCAGGAGGCTTTCCTGTTGCGCCTGCACCTACATTAGCAGCAAGTAATGTAATTTCAATATTTAGTGACGGATATACAGATGTAGCGGTAAATTACTACAATGGATTTTGGCAACCTTATCAAACAACTTTAGGTGGAGAAATTACGATAGATGGGCAAAATGTACTTAACTATACGAACTTTAATTTTGTGGGTACTCAATTAACAGCACCTTTAGATATTTCGGAGATGACCCATTTTAGTATAGATATTTTAATGCCTGAGGTATTGGCGACTGATATTGATATGCTTATTGTTTTAAAGAATGAAAATGCTACTGAGACAACTTTGCAACAGCAGCGTATTGGTGGTCAAACATACCAGTGGTCTACTCAAACAGGGGATATTAATGATACTGAAAGCAATGCAACCTTTGAAGGTGGTGTATGGAAAACTATTAAAATTCCTATTAGGCCTACAGCAGAAACTGGTTTGGATAAGACAGGAGTCAATCTTATTATTATAGAAAGAATAAAATCTTCTAATGTGACTGAACTTCATATCGATAATTTATATTTCTATAAAGAATAATAAAGAACAATATTAAAACAAGAAAAATGGATAAAAATAATAAAAATAGCATGCGTATAACAACCACTTTGTTGAAAACGTTATGTGTACTAGTCCTTCTTATAGCCTTTAGTTGTAATCCAGATGAAACACAAACCGTTGCAGAATTTAAAAACCTCGTGTTATCTGATGAATTTGATACTGATGATTTTATAGATAGTGATATTTGGACTTTCGATATTGGAAATGGTACCAATGGATGGGGTAATAATGAAGAACAGTTTTATACAAAGCGTACAGAAAATGTTTCTGTACAAAACGGTACACTAATAATTAAGGCAATTAAAGAAGATTACAGTGGTTCTGATTATACCTCTAGTAAAATTTTAACCAAAGGTTTAAAAGAACAGGCCTATGGTCGTTTTGAAGCGCGTATACAATTGCCAACAGGTCAAGGAATGTGGCCTGCTTTTTGGTTGTTAGGCGCTAATTGTGGTGATGGAACAGCAGATACAGAAGTGTGGCCAAATTGCGGTGAAATAGATATTATGGAATACCGAGGACAAGAGCCAACAGTGGTTCATGGAAGTGTTCATGGTCCTGGTTATGCTGCAGGTAATGCGATTACTAAAACGTATGCATTAGAAAACGATCGTTTTGATACAGGTTTCCATGTTTTTGGAATAGAGTGGACTCCAGGATATATTAATTATTATGTGGATGATGTTTTATACAATCAGATTACACGCCAACAAGTAGAAGAAAAAGGGACTTGGGTATTTGATCAACCTTTCTACATTATTATCAACTTAGCAGTAGGTGGAAATTTTATAGGCGCACCAAATGAAGAAACTGTTTTTCCACAAACAATGTTAATAGATTACGTAAGAGTATATAACAAATATTTATAAACAAACATAAAATTATGAAATTAGTATTAAAAAATAGTAAGCTTATTGTTTTCTTTTTGATGGCAATAATATACACAGGTTGTTCAGAGGATGTTGTTGAATTGCCTAAAATTACTGCAGGCTTTACGTATACTTTAAACGAAAATACAGGTACAGTAGAATTTATTAACATTTCTGAGAATGCAACTACCTATTCTTGGGATTTTGGAGATGAATTACCGTTAGTATCGGCATTAATTTCATCAGATATTAATCCTATTAAAACGTATATTAATGGTACGTATACCGTTATATTAAAAGCAATGAACGAAGCAGGAGCAGTCTCTTACTTTGAAGATATTATTGTTATAAATATGCCGTTACCTTTAGGTTTACCAATGACTTTTGATAACGAGAATGTAACTTATAGCGCAACAACTTTCGATGGCGTAGCCTATGAGGTAGTAGAGAACCCTGCACCAGGAGGATCTAACGATGTAGCGTCTATGGTAGCTTCTATTACCAACAGCGGAGTAGCTTACGAAGGCCTGTTTTTTGAATTAGGAACCGCAATTGATTTAACAACAAACAATACGATTAAAATGAATTTCTGGTCGGATGCGGCAGTAAGTATTTTAATAAAATTAGAAGAGGGAACTGCTTTTGCAGAAGTATCCGCAAACCATACAGGAGCTGGATGGGAAGAGTTACAGTTTACGTTTACCAATATTGCTAGCTATTCTAAACTAGTTGTTTTTGTAGACGGTGCTGGTACCACAGCAGGAACTTTTTACATGGACGATATTGTGCAAGTATCTCTAGGAGATGCTCCAGTGATTACATTAATTGGAGATGCATCAATTTCTTTAACAAAAGGGACTGCATATACAGAACAAGGAGCAACTGCTTCAGATACGGAAGATGGTGACGTTACAAGTGCTATTGTAATTGGTGGTGATACCGTAGATGTTGATGTTTTAGCAACGTACGAAGTTACCTACACTGTTGTAGATTCAGATGGAAACACAACAGTAGTTATTAGAACTATAGAGGTTTCATTAGGTGATGTACCTGTAATTACATTAGTTGGAGACGCAAGTATTCGTTTAACACAAGGAGATATGTATACAGAGCAAGGAGCAACTGCTTCAGATACTGAAGATGGTGATATTTCTAGTGCCATTGTAATTGGTGGTGATACTGTAGATACAAATACTCCAGGAACTTATGCAGTAACTTACACGGTTACAGATTCAGATGGGAATACAACTGTTATAACTAGAAATATTGAAGTAAATGCGCCAGGTGCTTGTGATTCAGAAACTACAGAATCTATGAGTGCAGCAGATCTAAATGTAACTTTTATGTCAGACCAAACCGCAAACATAAGAAATGATAATGCTATTTTTGAGTATGTAGCAAATCCAGATTCTGATAATACAGTAAACAGTTCTTGTTTTGTTGGTAAAGTGACAAAAAGCGCAGTTAATCCTTGGGATAACAATCAAATTGATTTTAATAGTAAATTTGATTTAAGTGCTAATGGTGGTTTTAAAATCAAGGTGTATTCAGCTAACCCAGGTTATAAGGTTTTATTAAAACTTGAATCAATAGCTAACCCAAGTCTTAATACTGAAATTGATTTAGCAACTACCAAAACGAATGAATGGGAAGAGTTAACTTTTAATTTTAGCACAAGCCACGATAATAAATATGATAGAATTGTATTAATTTTTGATTTAAGTTCAGCAAATACGAACACCTATTACTTTGATGATTTAAAACTTTTTGAAAGAACAACTGGTGGTGGAACTGGTGGTGGAACTGGTGGTGGCGGTATTCCTGCTGATGGAGATATTGCAAGTAATGGTGGTTTTGAATCTGGAGATCTTGAAGGTTGGACTTTATATGATAATGGTGGAAGCGCTACTATGGACAATACGGAAGCACAAACAGGAGATTGGTGTGTTAAATTATTTGCAAGTGCTCCAAGTGGATTAAATCCAACGTTGAAGCAGGAAAGAAAAGCTGCTGGTTCAGTAGTAGTAGGAGATAAAGTACAAGTTACATTTAGTTATAAAGGATCATTAACAGGAGAGTCTGGTACGTATTCGATACAATCATTTGTAGAAGCTACTAACGGTGCGAGTCAGGTAGAATCTTTTGATGTATCTCCAACAGCTACGTGGCAAACTTTTACGACTACTTATACGGTAACAGGAGGGTTGCAAGGTGGTGATGTTAGTGGTGGTATAACCATGGAATTTGTTGCTATTTGTGGAGGCGTTGCAGGTTGTACTTCAACATTGTATTTAGATGATATTTCGTTAATAATAAATCCATAATAAAAAACATGATACAAACTACAATGTCTTGGTATTGTAGTTTGTGTTTATTTATCTAGTGCATATTAAATACGTGAGCTACATAAAGTATTTCTAGTTTAAAAGGAAGTAGTATTGTTTCTGTCTCTTATACACATCTGACGCTGCCGACGACTCCTTACGTGTAGAT
>CAJXTJ010000033.1 GCA_913061165.1 uncultured Polaribacter sp. | reverse complement strand
CTCTCTTTAAATTTGACTTCGCTGCGCTACGTCTAATTTTTCAGCGCTTCCGCTCCACCAACAATTTCTAAAATTTCATTAGTAATTGCTGCTTGACGTGCTTTATTATATGTTAACAACAAGTCATCTCTTAAATCTGTTGCGTTGTCTGTTGCCTTATGCATTGCCGTCATTCTTGCGCCATGCTCTGAAGCAAAACTGTCTCTAAGTGCTTTGTATAATTGCGTTTTTAAAGATTTTGGAATTAAAGCCAATACAATTTCTTCTTTAGACGGGTCAAAAATATAATCAGAGTTTACTGCGCTTGCATCTCCACCTTCAATAGGTTTAATAGGTAAAAACTGTTCTACTTGCGGTATTTGAGTTGCTGCATTCTTAAATTGATTGTATACAACTTCAATTTTATCATACGTGCCATCCGTGTACATTTCCATTAACTCTTCTGCAACAGCTGCTACATTATCAAAAGTTAAATCGTCAAAAAGCTCATTTCTAGTTGCAATAACGGTCTGCGTTTTAGATAAAACATCGGTCCCTTTTTTACCAATAGTAAATAAGTCTACAGAAGCATTGCTGTATTTTTCTTGAATAGTTGCTATTACTTTTTTAGTAATAGAAGAATTAAAACCACCACATAAACCCCTATTAGAAGTAATAACTACTAATAAAACTTTAGAAACCTCTCTTTGTGTTGAATACGCCCCACTAGCATCGCTATCTAAAGTTGCACTTAAGTTTTGCAACAATTCAGTTAGTTTAGATGAATATGGTCTCATTGCCGTAATTGCATCTTGTGCTTTTTTCAACTTTGCAGCAGATACCATTTTCATGGCAGATGTAATCTGCATTGTAGATTTAATAGAGGTAATTCTATTACGTATTTCTTTTAAGTTTGCCATATTTTAGTAACTAGTTGCTAGTAATTAGTTATTAGTAGTGTGCACAAGGCCCAACTATTAAAACCTAACTTCTAATTAAAATGTTTAGATATTTCTAAAGCTGCTGCTTCTAACACGGCAATTGCTTCTGGTGTTAATTTACCAGACTTTAAAACGTCTAAAGTATCTCTATGTTTTGCGTTTAGATAATCGATATAGTCTTTCTCGAATTTCTTTACTTGGTTTACAGGAACACTTTTTAATAAGTTCTTAGAACCTGCATAGATAATTGCAATTTGATCTTCTACTGAAAAAGGATCATTTTGAGCTTGTTTTAAAATTTCAACATTACGTTGTCCTTTCGAAATTACACTCATAGTTGCTGCATCTAAATCTGAACCAAACTTAGCAAACGCTTCTAATTCACGATACTGTGCTTGATCTAATTTTAAGGTACCAGATACTTTTTTCATTGCTTTAATCTGTGCATTACCACCAACACGAGATACCGAAATACCTACGTTAATTGCTGGACGAACACCAGAGTTAAATAAATCTCCATCTAAGAAAATTTGTCCATCTGTAATTGAAATTACATTTGTTGGAATATATGCTGATACATCTCCTGCTTGTGTTTCAATAATTGGCAATGCAGTTAAAGAACCTCCACCTTTTACAATTCCTTTTAAAGAATCTGGTAAATCGTTCATTTCACTTGCAATCTTGTCATCATTAATCAACTTTGCAGCTCTTTCTAATAATCTTGAGTGTAAATAAAATACATCACCAGGATACGCTTCACGTCCTGGAGGTCTTCTTAATAATAAAGAAATCTCACGGTATGCCACTGCTTGTTTTGATAAATCATCAAAAACAATTAAAGCGGGTCTACCTGTATCTCTAAAAAATTCTCCAATTGCTGCTCCGGCAAACGGTGCATACACTTGCATTGCTGCAGGATCTGATGCATTTGCTGCTACAATTGTTGTATACGCCATTGCACCTTTTTCTTCTAACATGTTTGCAATTGCTGCAACTGTAGAAGCTTTCTGACCGATAGCTACATATATACAATATACTGGCTCACCAGCATCAAAAAATTCTTTTTGGTTTAAAATAGTATCTAAAGCAACGGTAGATTTACCTGTTTGTCTGTCTCCAATAATTAACTCACGTTGCCCTCTTCCAACAGGAATCATTGCATCAATAGATTTAATACCTGTTTGTAAAGGCTCGGTAACTGGTTCTCTATAAATAACACCTGGAGCTCTACGCTCTAAAGGCATTTCATAGGTAGTTCCTTCAATGGGTCCTTTACCATCAATAGGATTTCCTAAAGTATCTACAACACGTCCTACAATTCCTTCACCTGTTTTTAAAGAAGCAATTCTTTCTGTACGTTTTACAGTAGAACCCTCTCTAATAGCAGTTGAAGCACCTAATAATACAACACCTACATTATCTTCTTCCAGGTTTAATACGATCCCTTCTAATCCGTCTTCGAATTCTACTAGCTCACCGTATTGAACATTAGATAGACCGTACACACGTGCGATACCATCACCTACTTGTAAAACAGTTCCTACTTCGTTTAAAGTAGCTTTTGTTTCAAAATTTGTTAACTGTTGTTTTAAAATTGCTGATACTTCAGCTGGTTTAATGCTTGCCATCTTTTTAAAATTTGCTTTCGCTTTTCTACTTTCTACTTTCGGCTACTTATTGCCTGAAACAGATCGCTTATCGCTTTTTATATTTTTGGAATGTAATGACTGTTGTCAAATTCCTTTCTTAATTCGTTTAGATAATTAGAGATACTTGCATCGTATTGCACATCTCCAACGCGTAAAATAAATCCGCCTAAAATAGCTGGGTTTATAACATTTTCTAAATTTGCCTTCTTACCTGTTAATGCTACTACCTTGTCTAAAACTAGTTGCTCTACTTCTGGAGTTAATGCAACTGCAGTAGTAACCTTTGCAACTTGTGTATGCTTTAAAAAATCATAAACTATTGCATATTTTGCTGCAATAGATTTTAACATTGCAATTCTCTTGTTGTCTTGTAATAAATGGAACAGACCTAATGTAATGGTATGTACCTTGCCCTCAAACAATGCGTTTAACACATTCATTTTGTCTACTGCTTTCACAATAGGGCTATTTAACATTACCGCTAAGTCTTTATTCTCTGCAATGGTGTTAGCTATAAATAACATATCATCGTTTACTGCAGTTTCAGACTCCGTATCTTTTGCAAGATTTAAGATTGCTTTGGCGTAACGTAATGCTGCTCTTGCGTCTTTCATTTATACTTAGTTTAAAGTAACATCTTTTAAGATTCCTTCAACTAAATCTAGTTGGTCTTTCTTATTAGATAATTCTTTTTTAATTACTGTTTCTGCAATACCAATAGATAATTCTGCAACGGTTTTTTTAATTTCTGCTAATGCAGCTTGCTTCTCTTGATTAATAGAAGCTTGTGCTTTTTCTATTAAAGTAGCAGTAACTTCTTTAGCATCTTCTTTTGCTGTTGCAATCATATTATCTGTAATATTTCTTGCATCTTTCATCATCTCGTCTCTTTCTGCTCTTGCTTCTTTTATCAATCTTTCATTATCAGATTGTAAATTCTGCATTTCTTTGCGTGCATTTTCTGCGGCAGCTAAAGCGTCTTCTATTCCAGATTCTCTTTCTTCCAAAGAATTTAAAATTGGTTTCCAAGCAAATTTAACCATTAAAGCAATTAAAGCCAACAATAAAATGGTTGACACTGCAAATAATCCTGGTGAAAAATCGTTTAATAAAGTTTCCATTCTATGAACTAATTAATTTTGTTTTGTTACTTCGTTTAATTTAAAAACACTTTCTGTAACCAACCGTTACAGAAAGGTGTTTTTTTGTTTTTGTTTGGATTATTTTCCTAAGAATAATGCACCAAATGCTAAACCTTCTAATAATGCAGCGATAATAATCATTGCTGTTTGAATTTTTCCTGTCGCTTCTGGCTGACGAGCAATACCTTCCATTGCTTTTCCACCAATTTGACCTAAACCAATTCCTGCTCCGATTACGATTAATCCTGCTCCAATTAAATTGTACATAATAACTGTATTTATATTAAATTAAACAAATTTGTATTAATGAGCTTCAGCATGATCATCTACTGCCATACCAATAAATAATGCAGAAAGCATTGTAAAGATATACGCTTGTAAAAAAGCTACTAAAACCTCAATTAATGTTATAAAAAATGATAATACGAAAGACAATCCTGTTGCACCAACAACCCCTAAAGATTCTTTTAGTGTAAACATAATTGCAATTAAGCTCATTACCACAATATGACCTGCTGAAATGTTTGCGAACAAACGTACTAATAATGAAAATGGTTTAATAATTAAAGCTCCAGCCAATTCTATAATTGCTAAAACTGGGCGAATTAACATAGGAACTCCTGGCATCCAAATCATGTGCATCCAATATCCTTTTGTACCACTTACGGTATAAATTACCAATGTAAAAATTGCCAAACAACCTGTTACAGCTAATTGTCCTGTTACATTAAAACCTAAAGGGGTTAAGCCTGCTAAGTTTAAAATCCAAATAAAGAAAAATACCGTTAATAAATATCCTGTAAATCTTCTGTAATGTTTTTCACCAATATTTGGTCTTGCAATCTCATCACGAACATACAATACCAAAGGCTCTAAAACTCTACCAAAACCTGTTGGCACTTTCTTTGTTTTGTATTGTCTTGCTAATTTAGAAAACCATAAAAGCATTAATAAACCAATTACTATCAGTCCAAAAGCACTTTTAGTAATAGAAAAATCTAATGTCTTGTGTGCATTTGTTGCGTGGTGTGTTGCATCAAAAGAAACGGTTGCAGCATCTGTATCTAATTCGTAAATTTTTGAATGGATCTTCGCAAATTTTAAACCGTTTTTTTCTACGATTACATGCCCATCATCATTGTGATGAAAAGCAGAGGACATGAAAGTAACTAAACCTTCACTAGACCATAAAATTACGGGCAATGGAAAACCAACATGCTTTCTTTCTCCTGAATCGCTTGTGTAAGAAAATAAAGAAAAATCGTGAGAATCTTTAATATGATGCAGAATGTATGCTTCCACTTCACTTTTAGTATTTACACGTCCACCATCATTTTGGTCGTTGTGTGTTTTATCAGATTCTGATGCAAAACTAACCGCTGTGAAAAGGGTTATTGCTACTATTGTAAGAAACTTGACTATTTTATATGCAATCCTCATTGTAAAAATACGCTTTCTAAATTCCGCGCAAAGGTATGGAATTATTCAAAAAAACAAACCATTTTTTATTGAATAATTTTTTATTCTTTTTGATTCAGAATTTTTAACACAAAAAGAGCTTCTGTTAACAAAAAAATAAAGAGTGGAAAAAAGAGGGATAATTTTTCTGCGAAACTAAATGAAACAACAGTAAACAATGGGGTATAGAAAAATAAAGCAAAGAGAATTAACTTTAAAACAAGGGTGCTTAAATAGATGAAACCCAGTTGTGGAAAAAGTTTATCAACAGTAGAAATGACTCTTAAATTTACACAAATTAGTGCAGAAAAACCTGCATGAAAAAGGTATATTTTCTGCAGAGAAAATGAAAATTTTAGCCCTAAATGTGCTACTAATAATTGATGGCAAGAACTTCCTATTAAGAACATGGAAGTAAAAACAAGAAGGTATCTAAATACGTCTTTATTCATTAATTTTGTTTGCTTGCTTAATTAATGAATACATTGCCAAGAAGATAGCAAATAAGGTAATCACTTCTGTTAAAAAATTGATTTCAAACTTTTTATCTAACCACCCTCCCAGAAGAAATCCAGCATAAATAGTTACACCCATTTGCAAGCCTGCTCCAGATAATTGAATGGCTTTATTAGGCCGTTTTTTCTGAGGCTTGTTCTGTTTCATTGGTTTTATTCAATTCTTTTAAAGCCCCTTTCATTACACAACTGGCATTAAATGTTGCTCCTGGCTCGATAGATAATTTACCAACAACGATATCTCCAGAAATATTTGCGGTTGCTTTTATTGTTAAAATATTAGCAATAGAAAGCTGCCCAGAAAACTTACCCTCTATTTCTGCATTTGTAGCTTCTATTGTTCCTTTTATAAAACCATCTACACCAATAATAACTTTACCTTTTGTTTTTAAAGTACCCTCTAAAATACCGTCTACTCGAAAATCGCCATCTGAAGATATTTCACCTACAAATGTAGAGTTTTTTGCAATTACATTTCTTTCCATAGTTCTAGGTTTTCCTGATTTATATTCTTGATTATTTGTTTTATTCTTAAACATCGCTATTTGTTTAATTGGTTTAAAATTTCCTTTGCCTTTTTACCTTCCTCTGTATTTCCGTAATTAATTGAAATAAATTCTAATACTTCTGTGTATGTTTCTTTACTTAAATGCTTCCCAATTGCATATGCTTTTAAAAGCTCAAACTTCGGCTTTAATTTAGAGCTTGAAATTGACGGTAGTAGTTTGTTTACGCTTGTTACCACTTCTTCATATGCGCCTTTCTTATATAAATAATAAAGTTCTTTATACAATATTTCTATTTCATTCAATTTTACATCTTCTTCAATATCCTGATCAGGATTTCTTATCCTTTGAGCAAAAGGCGTATTTGCGTATTCTGTAAGAATTATATTCTTGTAAATATTGGCTTTATTTATTTCTCCCAAGCCTTTATAAACCTGATATAAATGCCAATTAATTGGCAGTACTAAATTTTCTCTAGGATTTAAAGCTACAACCCTTTCTAGCCTTTTAATTGCTAGTTGCTTATTTTTAAACTGCTCTTTATAAATAATACCTAATTGGTAAAGTGCTTCGTTTCTATTCAGTTTTAAGGTGTCTATTTTTCCTTTTTCTTTAGGAATTCGCTCTAAATAACTTGCCAAATCATAACGAGTGTCTTTTATCGCAGTTGCTAAAGTGTCTTTGTCTGATGCACCAAAAGTTACATTTGAAGACCAACGCCAATTATCTTCTAGTTTTCTATTGCCCCAAATTTTTTGAAATTCAGTTTTCCCAAAACCTAGAGATTGTGAATTATAAAAATACCATTTTCCTTTATTTACAGACTGTAAAGAATTGCTAGAACTTCCACTAAACGCAATTTGATTTAACTGCATCTGCGCTGCTTCTTCGTCTTTCTTTTTTAAATTGTCTATATAATTTTGAAAGAAGGCTTCTTGCACATCTTTAGACATTGCTGCAATTTTTACAATGCTATCGTTTATAGTAACCACCTCTTCAAAATTAATTAAAGAAGCTAAGTTTTTATGTTTTCTTTTAACCCTTCTAACGCGAAGGCTTAGGCTATCTGCCGAAACACTTAAAACACTATCATAATAACTACTCGCAAATTTATATTCTGAATTCTTAAAATACAAATTTCCAAGATTCTCATACGTATAACTTTTCTGTTTATCTTCGGCACCTTTAGAGTGTATCGATTTATTGTAATATGCGATCGCTAGAGAAATACTATCGTTTTTCTCATGCAACGAACCTACTTGATAATACAACTGATCTAAATAAGGTCTATTCTCTCTGTCTTGAATTAGTTTTTCTAGCCGCGCCAAAATATTCGAAGAAATCGAGTCATTAAAAGCATTCTTAGCCAATGCTATATTTGCATGAATTTTATATTTATGTGGTACTTTTTTAAATGTTATTAGTTCATTAAACACCGCTGCTGCAGAATCTTTTTTATTTTCTTTTGCATACATCTGTCCTAAAACAAACATATTCCTTGCAGCTTGCACATTATTTTCTTGCGTTCTAGCAGCTAATCTTAAATGTTTTTTTGCTTTTTGTAAACTATCTGATTGCACATAAGCCATGGCTAAAGCAGTGTTTGCTTGCTCCTTAATTTTATCTGGAAAAGCTACTTCCAAAGAATCTGTTATAAATAACAAGAGATTCATGGTTTCTATCGCAAACTCTTCATTACCCATTCTAATATTTGCCTTTGCGCGCCAAATTTTTGTTTCTGCAATTAAGCTTGCATTTTGGTAATTGGCAATTACATAATTAAAAGCTTCTATAGCTGGTATAAATCTTTGTGAGTAATAACGTGATTTTCCTAGGAGTAAATATGCATCATCTATTTGGCGGTTTCTTTCTAAACCGTTTATATTCATGCCATGTTTTTGAATTGCTTTTACAGCTTTCTCTTCTGCTTTTTCAAAAGGAGTTTGTTCTTTTGATTCGTCACTTGTAGTTGAATTATTTTTTTTGAATCCAAACCCCCCACCTGGTTGACTATTGTTAAATTTTGGCGCTGCAATTTTACGGTCATCAAAAACAATTGGCTCTATTGGTAATTGCTCAAACCAATCGTCTTTAAAGCCCTTATTAATGTCTTCTATACCATCTTTAAAGACCTCTTCACCATTAAATAAGATGTTAAAATAGGTGGTTAGCGCATGGTAGTTTCTGTTAACAATGGTATCTTTTTTTGTGCTACACGAATACATTGCTAAAAAAACAACAGTAAAAAGAAATATTTTTTTGGTGTGTTTCATAAATAAAAACTCTTATCTCTAACTAATTTCTTGTGAAAATAGTATAAATAGGAGTGTAAAAGTAGCAATAAAATAAGAATTGTATTAAATGCGCTTACAAATTGTCTTTTTCTTTTCCCTTTAATAAAAAAAATAAGACAATTTGTAAGCGCAGCTGCTAGTTAAAATTCGTATTCAATAGTAGTTTTATGCCAACTATACTGAAAAGTAAAGCTCCAATTCCTTTAAGGTTTCTTCAGATCTTTGAATATCTTTTACCACCATTCCTTTGTCTAAAACCACAATACGCTCACAAACTTCGGTTACGTGGGTTAAATCGTGGCTAGAAACTAATACAGTAACTTCTTTATTTTCTGTAAGATTTTTAATAATCTGCTTTAGTCTAATTTGTGTTGTTGGGTCTAAGTTTGCAAAAGGCTCATCTAAAATTACCACTTCCGGATTTCCCATTAATGCGGCCACAATGCCTGCTTTTTTCTGATTTCCTTTGCTTAAGTCTCTTAAATATTTTTTCTTCCCTATAATTTCATCATTAAAAAAATCAGAGAACTGTCCTAAAAATTTCTGAACATCGGCTTTGTTCATGCCTCTTAAATCGCCAATAAACTCGAAATACTCTTCTGCGGTTAAATACCCTATTAAAAAAGATTCATCAATAAAAGAACCTGTAAAATTTTTCCAATCTTCACTCTGGCTCACCACAATATTATTATTGGTAATTAAACCTGTGGTGGGTCTAATTAAATCTAAAAGAATGTTGAATAATGTGGTTTTTCCTGCACCATTATTGCCCACCAAGCCAAAACTTTGTCCTTTTGGGATTTCAATATTTTCGACATTTAAAACCTCTGTTTTTCCGTATTTTTTTGATATTGTATCTATTGTAATCATTGTGTTTTCTTTTAAGTTGAAACTATGCTTCTTTTCCAAAAGCGTTAATCATAACGTATTTGTTTTCTATATACTTTTTCTCTATAAAATTCATTGCATACTTCTTACAGAGTAAACTAATAACACCAATTGCGGCAACGACGATATACCCAGAATTTGCACCAACAAATTCATTAAAAAGCCAAAAAAGTAACATTGGTAAAACCATTAAAGGTAGAATAATAAGAAACTGTGTTGCACTTGTACCCTGTGTGTTTCCAAATCCGCTTTTATTTAAATCTATTTTTTTCCTATTAAAAGAACCTGCAAACAATAAAAATAACGAGTTAAATCCGATATTAAAAATAGCACCTGCAGTAATCATTAAGAAAATATCTACTCCGAAATACAAATAAGGAAAACTTAGCACATACAGAAAGGAAGTCATAACCACCATTAATATCCATTTAGATTCTAAAAATTTACGGTATTTAAAACTCTGACTCATTAACATTTTATAATGAGCGCTATCCCAAGCAGGAATAAACTGACCATAATTTAGCGCAAAACCACCCGTAATAAATAAGGATGCAAACATGAGCATTGCTGGTATTTCTTTGTAGGTTTCTTGCGTAAAAAAGATTAAGCCATAAAAAAGAAACAAAAAAGACATTAAGAAAACCGTCTTTGTTCTCTTATTTCTCCAGATTAAACGAATATCATTTTTTATAAAAGGCGCAACGTCTCCTAATTTATTTGCAAAAGATAAGTCTGCAGATTTTACTGCTACTACTTTTTGAGAAACTGCTTCATCTAAATAAACCAAGTTTTTTAATTGTTTGAAGTTTAAGTTATATAAAACAGCCAAAACAACCACACCAATTAAAGAGTATATAGGATTTGTGTAGATAGCGTCAAAAACTTGACCACCAAGGGCAGTTACATCATAAATACCAAAATTCTGTAAACCAATTAAAGATGCCAAAACAACTGAAATTACACCTAAAGCAATTGTATTTTTATTGATTAAAAAATTTAAAAAATTTGCAGATTGAATCATTAAAATAATAGCAAACAACCAACCTAAAGCGCCTGATATAGCATACCCTTCTATCATTAAAACAACCGCAAAAGGAATGTAAAAAAACAATCCTAGAATATTAAAGAAAGAAATTGATGATTTTGCCAAAACATAATGTACCAATTTGCTTTTTTTAATAGGTAAAATAAGCATTGGTTTAATATTCATGACGGGTAGTTTCTGCATGAGGTATCTAAAAATTAAATCTCCTAAAACGGCATACAATAAGTAAGAATTTACAATTTGAAGCGGGTCTTGTTCTGGAAACTGTTTTTTAAGAATGAAATACCCACCCACACCAATTGCTAAAAAAACGACTATAAAGTAGAGCGCTAAAAAAGCCATTACTATTTTTATAGCAATTCCTTTTTGCCAATGTGAGGAGCGGAAAAACTGTTTCCATTCTAATTTTAAAAAGTGTGAAATCATATCGTAATTGGTTCGCTTAGTTTGTAATTAGTAGCTTAAAAACAGGTTTTGTTACAAAGCCTGTGCAAGTTTATATTCCGGATAGGTCTCTATGAGCAATTCTTCTGCTTTTTGGGGGATTAAATATGCCGTAACGTAAAATAGTAAAATCAACAAGGTTGCTGAAAAAGAAAGTAGCAACAACCAATGGTTTTCAAGGGTATTAAAGGGAACTCTCGATAAGTTTACAAAGTGAAAAATATTTAAGAAAGCAACTCCTGTAAAACCATTTCGAGTTTCTCCAATCATAGATTCTAATAAGAATACTTTCTCTTTTTTGTGTACTTTTTCTTGTTGGTTTTTTCGAGACACATATCGGTTAGTAAAATCAAAAATAGCGAGAAAAAGCAATGCTCCTAGTAGTATATATTTTGAATACGAGAGTTTTAAAAAGAAAAATATCATAAAAATAAGGCTAAGAGTAACTACCAATTTAGGCATGGTGAACCACTCTTTAAAAAAACGCCATAAAATTTTACGGTACCGCTTAGACATTTGTTTTTGTTTAGCCTCTATAACATCCATAAAACCAAAAATACCGAACTTTTTAAAGGATTTATCTTGGGCATCTTGGAATGATAATTTAGGGTGTTCTTCCCAAATATTTTCAATATCATTGGCTAAATGGTCTACCAATTCTGTTTGTACATCATAATGTTCTACAAAATGTTTTCTTGTGAATGTGTAGAGTTCTTGTATGTTAGTTTGTGTTAATTCCATAGGGATTATTTAAAGTATATTAATGTTCTCCATTACTCCAAACTAAATTTAGGATTCACCAACTGTTGCATTGTTCTTAAGAACTCTTGCATTTCGGCTAACCTATTAGCGGTTTCCTTCGTGCCACTTTCTGTAAGTTTATAATATTTTCGTAATCGGTTTCCTACTTTAGCAACCTCTACATCTAGCAAGCCATCTGCTTCTAACTTGTGCAAGGCTGGGTATAAAGCGCCTTCTGTTATTTGTAATTCTCCTTTTGTGAGTTCTTTTACTTTTTGGGTAATTTCATAACCGTACATTTTATCGTTACTTTCTAATAGCTTTAAAATTATGGTTTGCAAAGAGCCTTTGAATAATTTCTGATTTCCCATTTTTAATATGTAATCGTTTATTTATTTATCACACTTTACAGTAATGACAAAATCAATCTTGCCAAATATACATAATTTTATGATGCATAGAGTTCTTATGTATAAAAATTGAAACATAAAAAAATTCTGAAAAGCTATTTTCAGAATTTTTTACACTTTATTTTAAATGTTCTCCTTAGAATTAAAAGGGCTTCTCTACCTTTAAAACGTCTGCAATAATGCGTTCTAACTCAGCTTTTGGCAATGCACCATTTGCCATTTGCGGGGCACCATCTGAAGAACAAAACAATAGAGATGGTATGCTTCTTACCGCAAAAGCCGCAGCTAATTCTGTTTCTGCTTCGGTGTCTATTTTATAAATAGCTATTTTATCTCCGTATTCGGCTGAAAGAATTTCTAAAATTGGGGCCAATGTTTTACACGGTCCGCACCAATCTGCATAAAAATCTATTACTGCAGGTCTTTTCCCCTCAAACTTCCATTCTTTATTTTTTTCAAAATTAAATATTTTTTCTAAAAATGTTTCTTTTGTTAAATTTTCTATCATAATAAATTATTTAAGTAATACTGCATTGTTTTCAGTGCAAAAGTAGTCGTTAAAAAAGCCAAAACATTACAAACAGACTTCGGTTACACATTCTAAAAGTTAAAAATGGTTAAAACAAGGTGCATTTAATAGATATCAAGTATTTTTGATAAGAATAAAATCGACTTCTCATGCATACTAAATTTCTAATACCAGTGCTTTTTGTAAGCGCAATTTTTGTTTCTTGCCAAGAAGGAAATCAACCAAATAATAAAAATTTGAAATACCCAAAAACAACCAAAACACCCGTTATAGATACCTTTTTCGGAACAGCTGTTACCGATAATTATAGGTGGTTAGAAGATGATAGAAGTGCCGAAACAGAAGACTGGGTAAAGGCAGAGAATAAAGTGACTTTCGATTATTTAAGTAAAATTCCTTACAGAGAACAATTAAAAGACAGATTAACCGAATTATGGAATTATGAGAAAGTAGGAACGCCTTACAAAGAAGGAGGTTACACCTATTTTTCTAAGAATAATGGTTTGCAAAATCAGTCTGTTATCTACAGAAAAAAAGATGAAAAAGATACAGAAGAAGTTTTTTTAGATCCGAACACCTTTTCTAAAGACGCAACCACTTCTCTAGGATCTTTAAGTTTTTCTAAAGACGGTAAAACAGCAGCATATTCAATTTCTGAAGGAGGTTCTGATTGGCGTAAAATAATTGTACTAGACGCAGTAAATAAAATCATAAAAGAAGACACTTTAGTGAATGTAAAATTCTCTGGAATTTCTTGGTACAAAAACGAAGGTTTTTATTACGCTAGTTATGACAAGCCGAAGGGAAGTGAATTGTCTGCAAAAACAGATCAACACAAATTATATTATCATAAACTAGGAACTTTACAAGAAGAAGATGTTATTATTTTTGGCGAAAAAGCTTCAGAAAAACACAGATATGTAAGTGGCTATTTAACGGAAGACCATAACTATTTAATTGTTTCTGCTGCTATTTCTACGTCAGGAAACAAGTTGTTTATTAAAGATTTGTCAGATGAAAATAGTGTTTTAAAACCAATTATAGCCACGGTAGAAAGCGATACTGGTGTTATAGACAATAGAGGTAGTACCTTGTATTTACAGACCAATTTAAATGCTCCCAATCAGAAAATTGTAACGGTAGATGCCACAAACCCTGCTCCAGAAAATTGGGTAGATTTTATTCCTGAAACAGAAAACGTATTGCAACCAAGAACAGGTGCCGGTTTTTTCTTTGCAAAATACATGGTAAATGCAGTTTCTAAAGTATTGCAATATGATTTTAACGGAAATTTAATTAGAGAAGTTGCTTTGCCAGGAATTGGCACAGCTTCTGGTTTTGGCGGAAAAACAGCGGTAAGCGAACTGTACTTTTCTTTCACAAATTACAATACACCAAGTGCAATCTATAAGTTTTCACCAAAAGACGGAAATTATACCTTGTATAGAAAATCGGGTGTCGATTTTAATTCAGAATTATACACCAGCAAACAGGTTTTTTATACTTCAAAAGATGGCACGCAGGTTCCGATGCTTATTACGCATAAAAAAGGCATTTTGTTAGATG
Source organism: uncultured Polaribacter sp. (assembly GCA_913061165.1). Classification (GTDB taxonomy): domain Bacteria; phylum Bacteroidota; class Bacteroidia; order Flavobacteriales; family Flavobacteriaceae; genus Polaribacter. The sequence goes on along the minus strand of CAJXTJ010000033.1, from coordinate 3,554 downwards.
GTAAGAATCCAACTATTTTATATGGTTATGGTGGTTTCAATGCAAGTTTAACGCCTAGTTTTAGCATTACAAATGCCATTTGGATGGAGCAGGGTGGCGTATATGCCGTGCCTAATTTACGTGGTGGTGGTGAGTTTGGAAAAAAATGGCACGATGCGGGTACACAATTAAAAAAGCAAAATGTCTTTGATGATTTTATTGGAGCGGCAGAATATTTAATTGAAGAAAAATATACTTCATCAGACTATTTAGCCATTCGTGGTGGTTCTAATGGCGGCCTCCTTGTGGGCGCAACCATGACGCAAAGACCCGATTTAATGCGGGTTGCTTTGCCAGCAGTTGGTGTTTTAGACATGTTGCGCTATCACACATTTACGGCAGGCGCAGGTTGGGCATATGATTACGGAACTGCAGATGACAGCAAAGAAATGTTTGCCTATTTAAAAGGATATTCGCCAGTACACAACGTTAAAAAAGGAACCAAATACCCTGCAACTTTAATAACTACTGGAGATCATGACGATAGAGTTGTGCCAGCACACAGTTTTAAATTTGCAGCAGAATTGCAAGAAAAACAAGCAGGAGAAAGCCCTATTTTAATTAGAATAGAGACCAATGCTGGGCATGGTGCAGGAACTCCGGTTGCTAAAACCATAGAACAGTACGTAGATATTTTTGGATTTACCTTATTTAATATGGGCTTTAAAGAATTGCCCAATCCGCCAAAACCAAATATTAAATCTTAGTTTGTAAAAAGTATACCCAATAAAAAAGACAGCTAAAAATAGCTGTCTTTTTTATTTGTAATACATCGAAACACGCAATTATACAGCCTGCTTTTTTTGCTTCTTTTTACTTTTGCCAAAAAGATGTTTCTTTAAATATTTTGCATCTCTTTGCACACCGCCTAAAGTGGCAGAACCTCTTGTATACAACCACGGCAAGCCTAAAAAATACAAACCATCCATGGTTTTACTTACGCCTCTGTAATTTTTAGGGTAGTTACTTTCGTCTAACTCAATGCCATCAATCCAACTAAAATTTGGTTTAAAACCAGTGGCCCAAACAATATTTTTAATATCGGTTACTTCTTGTTTCTCGAAAGTTATGGTTTGTTCATTTGCATCCAACGTTCTACCAACGCAAGTAATGTTCTCTTTTTTAAACAGTGTTTTTACGTCTGTACCAATTACTGGTTGTTCTGTTTTACTAAGCATTTTACCAATCCAAGAATATTTATTGGCGGTTAAAAAACCTACTTTATGAAACCACCACCACAATGTTTTTCCTAAAATTTCTTGCGGAAGCGAAGTGATATTTGTGTTTCCTGAAAAATAAACTTGCGTATTTGTTTTAGAAATTTCACTTAAAATCTGCACTCCAGAATCTCCTGCCCCAACCACTAAAGTAGCACCTTCTTGCAACTGCGCTATACTTTTATAATGTTCGCTATGAATCTGTAAAATGGCTTCAGAAATCTTTAAATGACACGAAGGTGTAAATGGTTTGTGAAACGGACCTGTAGCAATAAGTACGTTTTTTGCTTCAAACTCTTTTAAATTACTCTTTAACTTAAAAACCCCATTTTCCTTTTTTAAAGAGGTGATTTTATGGTTAAATGCTACCGGAATATTAAATTCAGCTACATAAGACTTTAAATAATCTGCAACCTCATACTTGTCTGCATAATGTCCTTTCTCATGCGGAAATTTTAAACCCGGCAAACTATTAAATTCAGAAGGTGTAAATAACTTTAAAGAATCCCATCTTTTTAACCAAGGTGCTCCTATTTCAGTATTTGCGTCTAACACTAAGTAATTTACATTTTGTTTATGCAAATAATACGCAATAGCCAAACCAGACTGCCCAGCACCTATAATTATATAATCCTTCATGTAATGTTTTGTGCTTGCAAAACTAACCTATTTAAAAGGGTTTGGGTTATATTCTACTATTAGTTCATTAAAGCGGGTGTTTAAAAATTTTACTAGATTTGGTTAAACGTAGAAATATTTTTAGATTTAGAAAAGATAAAACCCACACTTTTATATCGGTTTTTTTTATAAACTGCTACCTTCGCAGGAGTGCTAAGAATACCTTATTTTTGTAGGATGTTAAAAGTTACTGCAATTTCATTTGGATACACTAAAAAGAAAACCGTTTTAGATAATTTTAACTTCTCACTAAAAGAAGGAGAACACTTATGTGTAATGGGAGAAAGTGGCTGCGGTAAATCGACTCTTTTAAAAGCTATTTACGGTTTATTAAATTTAAAAGAAGGAGAAATTTATTGGAAAGAAAACCAAGTTTTAGGGCCAAAGTTTAACTTAGTGCCAGGAATGGATTTCTTTAAATATGTGGCACAAGATTTTGATTTGATGCCGTATATTTCTGTAGCAGAAAATATTAAAAAATTTCTTTCTCGTTTCTATCCTGAAGAAAGTGAAGCACGAACACAAGAACTATTAGAAGTTATCGAAATGAAAGCTTTTGAAAACACAAAAGTCAAAAATTTAAGTGGCGGACAAAAACAACGTGTAGCCATTGCAAGGGCATTGGCAAATGAACCCGAATTACTGCTTCTAGATGAACCATTCGGACAAATAGACAACTTCAAAAAAAACTCTTTAAGAAGGAAATTGTTTGCCTATCTAAAAGAAAAAAACATTGCCTGTATTGTTGCTACACATGATAAAAATGATGCTCTTTCTTTTGCAGATAGCTTATTAATTATTCGCAATAATAAAATTTTGGTGAATAATACACCTCTAGAAATTTATAAAAAACCGAAAAACAAATACATTGCCGCTTTGTTTGATGATGTAAATGATATTGTTTTGAACGAAGAAAAAGTACTCTTATATCCGCATCAAATTAAGATGGTAGAAAATTTAACAACAAATACTGCGCTTCCTGTAACAACAGCAACCGTTTTAAATTCTTATTTTAAAGGTGCTTATTGGTTAATAGAAGCTGTATTTGAAAACCAAATAGTGTTTTTAAATCATAATGCAGATTTAGAAAAAAACAAAGCAATACACCTCTCTTTTATTCTTTCTGATTAATTGCTTAAATTTAACCTTTTTATTAAAATGCTAACTTAAGCCGTATAAAATTTATTGCTAATTCTGGCATACTTACGAAAGGCCAAACTGACTTTTTTGGTTTGTGTTTTATTTAGTAACTTTATTGCTTAAGCAGCGCAACTTTCATTTCACTTGCGTGCTCTGGAGCTTCCAATCTAAAACACATTATAGTTCTCCTCTTTTTCTATCTAAAGATAATTGATACAAACAAAAGAAAACCGTTAGCAAAAATTTAAAACCAATCGATATGAATAAAATAATACTTACTTCAATTAGCATAATTTTTGCTTGTAATTCAATTTTAGGACAAACTACCGATGAAAAGTACTCGGAAGACGTAAAATCTGTAGATGCAATAATAAAAGCATATTATGATGTTAATTCTGGTTCGAGTAGTGATCCTTGGGAATTTGAAAGAGATACATATACGCATTCTAAAAATGCTCATATAATCTTCTTAGACGAAAA
>CAJXTJ010000032.1 GCA_913061165.1 uncultured Polaribacter sp. | reverse complement strand
ACTTGATTTCTAAATCCGCTCGAAGAGAATCTGTGATCTCTCGAGTTGTAATAGAGCTCTATTCCCTTTTCTTCACAATACGCTCTGCCTGTATATTTTTTTTCCTTATACTCATCACCTATGATGCGCACATCCAATTTAAAAGAACGTAAAATATCTTCTAAATCTTGCTCAGATACATAAGGTACAATTTCATCTACATGCTTAGATCCTTTGAGCTGAATATAACGCTCTATTATAGATTGTGAAGGGCTATTTTTCTCTGGCCGATCAATCGAAGGGTCTAACTGTAACCCTACGATTAAATAATCACACTGACGTTTTGCTTCTTCTAACATCTTTACATGCCCAGCATGGAAAAGATCAAAGGTTGAAAAGGTGATTCCTATTTTCATATGTTTACTATTTATTTAACAACCAAGAAGAAGACTGAATCTTGTCTCCAAGGCCATCTATTAATTGTATTCCTAATTCTTTACAAATAGGCGCTTCTGGAATAGAGTTATTATCTTGATCCCCACCATTAGCAAAACCCAATTGATACTGGCCTCCATAGATTTCAAAAATAGAACGTATAGAAGCACAAACCGTTCTGTCTTTGTCTAGAGAAATAATTGCTTTATCTACAGCCTTAATATTCTGCACAATGAATAAACGTTCGTCTTCTTTTTGAAATTCTTTTGACGCTTTGAGCGCGCGTTGTAAATCGCTATTCACGATTACAAACAACTCATCTGCCAAATCTTTGGCATTGTTAAAGTATTCTATATGCCCTTTGTGTATTGGATTAAAATACCCCGATACTATAATTGCTTTTTTTTTCATTACTTGATTTATTTTTACAAAAACATACTTCATTTAACCTGATACAAATGGATGTTTCTCCCCTAATTGTACAATCTCTTGGTTTCGTATAGCATGTACAATCTCAATTGAACTGCGCACCTCTTCTAATCCGAAACCTTCATTTAAAAGAATTTTTTGATAGCTTTTTGTATGTAATTCTGTAAATCCTTCACTAAATTCTAGCTCTTCATCATCAATACTTATAGACCTAAAAGTTCGTTGATTTTTCTCTTTTACTTCTTTTGGAAGGTCTTCTTCATCAATAGATAAAAACCAGCGTACTCTTGCGTTTTCAAACTCTAAATATCCTGCCGCTTTGTTCTTTTCTCTCAGGTGAACCACATTTTCTTGCACGTTCCCAAAAACCCAAGATAGCATGTCATAAAAATGAACGCCAATATTTGTAGCAATACCACCAGACTTACTTTCGTCTCCTTTCCAAGAGATATCATACCATTTTCCTCTTGAGGTAATATACGTTAAATCTATATCGTACTTTCCTTTTTTATTCGCAAGGTCTACTTTGTTTTTAAGCTGAATAATAGCTTCATGCAGTCTTAATTGTAAAATAGTATGTATGTTTCCTTGAGATTCTTTTTCAATTGCTATTAATGCATCTATATTCCAAGGGTTTAGAACAATTGGCTTTTCACAAATAGCATCTGCACCTCTTCTTAATGCCATTCGAATATGAGAATCATGTAAATAATTTGGCGTACAAATACTTACGTAATCTAAATTAATATCTTGATTTCTTTTTAATTTTTCAATGTGCCTGTCAAATCTTTCAAACTCTACAAAGAAATCTGCATTCGGAAAATAACTATCCATAACACCTACAGAGTCAAACTTATCTAAGGCTGCAATTAAGTTATTATTAGTGTCTTTTATTGCTTTTAAATGTCTTGGTGCAATATAACCTGCAGCACCTATTAATGCAAAATTTTTCATGAGTTTACAACGTTTTATCCACAATTTCACTAGAAAGATAATTCTTTACATCATAAATAATGCTAGCCTCTTTCTGTAATTTTTTTAAATCTATATCTTTAAATTCTGTATGCGCAACTGCTAACACAATTCCGTCAAACTTCATATTTGGTTGGTTCTTTTGCGAAACAACACCATGCTCTGCAAAAACTTCTTTAGGGTCTGCACAAGGATCATACACGGTTACCTTAGTCCCAAAATCTTCTAATTCCTTTACAATATCTACTACCCTTGTATTTCTAACATCTGAGCAATTCTCTTTAAAAGTAATTCCGAGCACTAAAATGGCAGCATCCTTTACAGCAACATCTTTTTTAATCATTAATTTAGTAACCTCTGCAGCCACATAAGTTCCCATACTATCATTTACGCGTCTTCCTGCTAAAATAATTTCAGGATGATACCCATATTCTTTTGCTTTGTGCGCTAAATAATACGGATCTACACCAATACAATGACCACCTACCAAACCTGGCTTAAAAGGTAGGAAATTCCATTTTGTACCCGCTGCTGCTAATACCTCATGGGTATTAATACCCATAAGATTAAATATTTTTGCCAATTCATTTACAAAAGCAATATTAATGTCTCTTTGAGAGTTTTCAATTACTTTGGCAGCCTCTGCAACCTTTATAGAAGGTGCTAAATAGGTGCCTGCAGTTACTACAGATGCATACAAAGCATCTACTTTTTTAGCAATTTGTGGAGTAGAACCTGAAGTGATTTTTAAAATCTTATCAATCGTATTTATTTTGTCGCCCGGGTTAATCCGCTCTGGAGAATAACCTGCAAAAAAATCTCGATTGAACACAAGGCCTGATTCTTTTTCTAAAACAGGAATACAATCTTCTTCGGTTGCTCCTGGATACACTGTAGATTCATAAATAACAATATCTCCTTTTTTTAATACTTTTGCCACCGTTTTACTGGCTGCAAGTAAGGGAATTAAAACAGGTGTATTGTTTTTATCTACCGGAGTAGGCATTGTAATTATATAATGATTACAGTCTTTTATAACTTGGATATCTGTAGTACAAAACAAGCCTTTCTCACTCGTAGAAGCCCCGACTAATACAGTTTTTAAAGCATCCGATGCAACTTCTAGCGTACTGTCTTTACCAGCCATTAATTCGTTTACACGTTGCTCGTTGATATCAAAACCTACCACAGCATATTTTGTTGCGAACAGTCTTGCTAGCGGCAAGCCAACGTACCCTAAACCTATCACAGCTATTTTTATCTCTTTCATGTTTCTATATTTCTGGCAACTAATGCGTTTAAGTTTTATTAAAAACGGTACACGTCAAAGCTAGTTTAATCTATTTTTAATACTGCAAGATTAAGAACCAGCCTCTCTATCATTTTAATTTTAAACCTAAAAAAATAAAGCCAAAGCAAAGTTAAAGATTTCTGCGCTATTTACCATACATTTTAATCTCCATATCGTTACCCAGACCAAAGCAGCTTTATAAACAATATAGCATCATACACAATATATAATTTAGAACTAAGCAAACCGGTGCAAACGCAACACCAACTTCCTGAAAACGCAAAAGTGAATGAAAAATTGTAAAAATTGATTGAAAACAAAACATCTTGTCGAAATTCGATAGGGTTTTAATTGATGTGGGAAATGAGGGATTGTAGATCCCCTATTGAAACCGCTACTGCAAATACAATCCTTATGAGCTGCGCTCATATCGTCTTTTTTGTTTTTAAAAAATCAAGAAGCAAGCTTCTGATTTTTTAAAAACAAAAAATCCTGATGAAAAATTCATCAGGATTGTGATTGATGTGGGCAATGAGGGATTCGAACCCCCGACCCTCTCGGTGTAAACGAGATGCTCTGAACCAACTGAGCTAATTGCCCTTAGCGGTTGCAAATATAATACGGATTTTCAATTAACCAAACAAAAATCGAACTTTTATTTAAATAATTTCTGCAACCACAAATGTACTGCCACCCACATAAATTATATCTTGCTGATTTGCATTTAGTAAGGCACTTTTTAAGGCTAATTTTACAGAAGAATATTTTTTACCAACCAAGTTAAATTTCTTTGCATTTGCTTCTAAAACAACCTCTGAAAGCCCTCTTGATATTGCAGGCTTGCAAAAATAGTAGCTTGCATTGCTTGGAAAGAGAGGTAGCATCGTTTCCAACTTCTTATCTGCAACAAAACCCAATACAATGTGCAACTTTTTAAATGGTTGTTTTTTAAGTTGATTTAAAACAATTGCCAATCCTTCTTTGTTATGCGCCGTATCACAAATTACTTTTGGATGTTCTTGTAAAACCTGCCAGCGTCCTTTTAAATTTGTATTTTTTACAACGTTTAGCAATCCGTTTTTAATATTTTCTTTAGATACTTGATATCCTTTCAATATTTTAATTGCAGCTACTGCAGTTTTCGAATTTTGTATTTGATAATCGCCTAACATATCAGATATATAAGTTTCTGACGTGTCTGAAGCAAAATAAATTGGTGCACCTTCTTTAGCTGCCTTTGCAATAAAAACACTCTTTACAGCAGCTTGCTCCTCTCCTATAACAACAGGAATGTTCTTTTTAATAATTCCTGCTTTTTCAAACGCTATTTCTGGCAAAGTTTCTCCTAAAAACTGTGTATGGTCTAATCCTATATTCGTAATGACAGCAACTTCTGGTGTAATACTATTTGTAGAATCTAATCGTCCACCTAAACCAACTTCAACAATTGCAATATCTACTTTTTCTGAAGCAAAATAATCAAAGGCCAAACCAACGGTCATTTCAAAAAAAGACATCTTTTGTTGTTCTAAAAAATCTTTATTCCCATTTATAAATTCCGTTACTTTTTCCTCTGAAATTTCTACACCATTTATTCTAATTCTTTCTGTAAAATTTTTTAAATGTGGAGATGTATACAAACCAACCTTATACCCTGCTTCCTGCAAAATGGAAGCCAACATATGACTGGTAGATCCTTTTCCGTTGGTACCCCCAACATGAATGGACTTAAACTTCTGCTCCGGGAAATCCAACTCCTTAGACAAAGCTAAAATATTGGTTAAATCTTTTTTAAAAGCACTGCTTCCGTCATTTTGGTACATTGGCAATTGCACAAACATCCAATCTAAGATTTCTTTATAGGTCATAAAATATTAAAATAAGTGTTGTTTGTAGCTTATTAAAAAGAACAATAATAAAAGTGTAAAAATACAAGATTATTTAGACAAAGAAAACTTATAGATAATAGTTCCTGTTTGAATTTCAGGTGCTGCTCCATCTGAATTCCAAATGGTACTTAATGCAGCTTCTTTTGCAGGTTTTAACAAACAAGGTGCAGTGTTTGTAGTTCCTTTTACTCCTGGGATAGCACGCACTACTTTTCCGTTCTTTGCTACAGTAATACGAACTACTACAACACCTTCTTCTTGGCAATCTGGTTGCTTTTTAGGCGTAGATAGTGCTTTTCTTCCTGCTAGATTGTAATTTCCACCAGTACCACTTCCTGTATTTCCATAATATTTAGATGAAATTGGTTCGCCATCTTTATCTCCTTTTACACCATCAACAGCAGCATCTCCTTCTCCTTTTGGTTTTCCATCAGATGAGTTTCCATTTAAAAGCTTATTTAAAGCAGCTAAGCTTTCTTTGGATGGTTTTGGTTTTGTTACTACTTTAAGAGCTTCCTTCTTAACAACATCTTCCAATAGTGTTGGCTTTTCTTCGGCCACTTTTCTTACTATTGGAACTTCTTTCGTAGTTTCTTCTGTACTAATTTTTTCTACCAGTGTTTCTTTTACAACTTCTTTTAACGGCGAAGTAACTGCTGGTGTTTTTACTACTTCTTTGAGTATCGTTTTTTCCGATTTAAATACCGATACGCCAGAACCTACATTCATATCTCCAAAATTGATAGCCACACCATACTCTTCTGGCGGATCTAAATATTGCATTCCAAAATTAAAAATTCCAAGAATAAATAAGATTAAAATTACAGCAGTTATTATAGCTGACTTGCGTTTATGTTGGGTGTCTAAAACTGACATATTACTTACCTTTTACGGCTAAAATCATTTTTAATTTGTTTCTATTTGCAATATCAATAACCTTCATTATATTTCGATAAGGCACCTCTTTATCTCCACGAATTATAATTGTTTTCTGCTTATCGATGCCTATTTTTTTTAAAATCTCACTTTCTAAATTTATAGCACTTACCTTCGTTTTATCAATATAAAAAAGTGACTTATCTGTAATTGAAACTGCAATAGAACTACTATTTTCTGTCTTTCCACCAGCTTTTGGTAGCAGAACATCAATTGCACTTACGGTTACTAAAGTAGATGTAAGCATAAAAAATATTAATAATAAGAAAACAATATCTGTCATTGAAGACATATTGAAGGTAGGGTTTATTTTGTTTCTTCCGCGTAAATTCATACTAAGCTGGTTCGTTTAACAAGTCTAAAAAATCTACAGACGTTGCCTCCATTTGATAGACTACTTTATCTGTTCTTACCACCAAATGATTATACGTTATATAGGCAATAATACCAACAATTAGACCTGCTACAGTAGTTGTCATAGCCGTATATAAACCATCTGAAAGCATCTTAATATCTATTTGACCCCCTGCATTTGCAATCTCATGAATGGCAATGATCATTCCAATAACAGTTCCTAAAAAACCAATCATTGGCGCCGCACCGGCAATAGTGGCTAAAACACTTACATTTTTTTCTAATTGATATACTTCTAATTTCCCTGCAGTTTCTATAGCTGTATTAATATCTTCTAAAGGTTTTCCTATTCTAGAGATTCCTTTTCTAATTAAACGTGCCGTTGGTGTATTCTTGTGCTCACAAAGTGCACTTGCTGCCTCTAAATTTCCGTTAGATACATACTCTCTAATTTGATCCATAAAATCCACATCTACCTTAGATGCAGATTTTATAGCAAAAAAACGTTCAAAATAAATATACAAACCGACTGCTAATAGTGTAAAAAGAATGGCTATTATTATTTGCCCCCCTACACCACCATCCATAATTAATTTATAAATAGATAGTGTTTTTTCTTCGGAAACTGTTTCCGCTAAAAACGCTTTATTTTCTTGAAAAAATGACAACATTTACTATTTTTTTTAAGTTCTTACTAATTAACGACAATTCCTCTTTAAAATTGCTTTCAAATATATAGAATACATTTCTGTTCTAACTAAAAAAATGCCATTCTGTACTTTTACAAAATGACATTTTTATATTTTTTTATATTTTTATTACACAAATATACGAATCACTACAAATGCTGCAGAGCCCACTAAGAAACCAATTAATGCTAACCAAGAGATCTTTTTAAAATACCAAAAGAAATCTATTTTTTCCATTCCCATTGCAACCACACCTGCTGCAGAACCAATAATTAACATACTTCCACCTGTACCTGCAGAAAACGCTATAAAATGCCATAAAGGATCATCTAACCCTTCAGAAAACATACCTAAACTAGCAGCTACTAATGGTACATTATCAATTATAGCAGAACCAATTCCTAATAAAATAACTACTAAATCTGAAACACCTGCTCCTGCCAATTCAGAGCCCATTAGAGGGATACCTTGCTTTAAGCTGTCTGCAAAATTGAATAAAATTCCTAAAGATTCTAGAGCAGCAACTGCCATTAAAATTCCTAAGAAAAATAAAATACTTGGCATTTCTATTTTTGACAAAGATGCATGCACTGGACTGTGATGTGCGCCAGAAGAATGCTCATCTATTTCATCTCCTGCCACCGTAGAAATAGAAAATTTAGCCTTACTATATATCTCTGCGAAAGTTGCAACCACAGCTAAAGACAACATCATACCTACATAAGGTGGTAAATGTGTTACTGTCTTAAATACCGGCACAAATAAAATGGAACCCAATCCTAAATACAGCATTCTAGCGCTGTGTTGACTTTTAGGTTTTTCAACTTCGTTTTCATCAAACTCAATATCTCCTTTAAAAGCTGGTAAAAATGTTGCTATAAAAGAAGGAACGAGCATACATAATAAAGAAGGTATAAACAAATAAGTAAACAACATACCTGTACTTACCTTATCACCAATCCACAACATAGTAGTCGTTACATCTCCAATAGGAGAAAAAGCACCTCCTGCATTTGCAGCAATGATTGTTAAACCTGCAAACCAAATTCTATCTTCTCTTTTCTTGACAATTTTCTGTAAAATTGAAATTAATACGATTGTTGCAGTAAGATTATCAATAATAGCAGATAAAATAAAAGCTAATATAGAAAACATCCAAAGTAATTTCTTTTTACTTTTAAAATTTACATATCCTTTAATCGTAGAAAAACCATCGAAATAATCAATTATTTCAACAATAGTCATGGCTCCTAAAAGGAATACTAATATTTCTGCTGTTTTCCCTAAATGATGTAAAAGTGTTTCTTCTACTAAATGTAATTTATCATCATGCACCATCTCTGCAAAACCTTCTACTAGACCATGCTGACTAGAATCAAACCATTGTGTAAAATTATCTACCCCTAAAGCAACCAATGCCCAGCAAACCGCCATCATAATTAAAGCCGGTATAAGTTTATCTAATTTTAAGTTGTGTTCTAAGGTAATTGCTAAATACCCCATTACAAATACTATAATAATTACTGATTCCATATTTTATAATTTAATTTACATCAATTGTTTTAGCGCTATTTCAAACGCAGTTGAACATATTTTAGTTTTCGAAGCACGCTGTTCAAATGTTTTTTGCAATGCTTTTTTGATAATATTAGACGTATCATCAAAAATGGCTTTATCTACCATTGGTAAAGTAATTCTTGCTTCCATTAAATAAGCAAATACTCTGGCAATACCACAGTTGGATATAAAGTCTGGCAACAAACTTAAATGATTATCTGTATACTCCATTATAGGTCCAAAGAAAATTTCTTTATCTGCAAAAGGAACATTTGCTCCCGGAGATATTACCTCCAAGCCCGAATCTATCATTTTTTGAACTTGATTCTTAGAAACCAACCTTGAGGCTGCCGCAGGAATAAAAATTTCTGCAGGTAAACTCCAAATTTTATTATTAATTTCTTCAAAAGAAACCATCTTTTTAGAAACCAATGTGTTGCCATTTTTTTCTAAAAATAAAGCAGTCATTTCTTCCATAGAGAATCCTTCTTCATTGATAACTCCTCCGTCTCTATCTATGATTCCTACAACTTTAGCACCTAATTGTGTTAGGTAGTATGCAGCTGCAGCTCCTACATTTCCAAATCCTTGTACGATTGCTCTTTTTCCTTCAATATTACCACCATAAATAGCGTAATAATGTTTTACTGCCTCTGCAACGCCATAACCAGTTAACATATCTGCAACGGTATATTTTCTTGACAAATCTGGCGAAAACCGGGTATCTTCTATTACTTTAATTACGCCTAAACGCAATTGTCCAATTCTATTGATCTTATCTGCTACTGTTGGTTTAAAATGCCCATTAAAAATACCTTCTTGCGGATGCCAAACGCCACAATCTTCTGTAATTGGAATTACATCTTTATCAGCATCTACATTTAAATCTCCACCAGTTCCGTAATAATGTTTTAACAACGGTGTAACAGCCTTATACCAACGCTCTAGAACTCCTCTTTTTCTTGGGTCGTTCGGATTGAAATTAATTCCAGATTTTGCCCCACCAATTGCGGGTCCAGAAACGGTAAACTTCACTTCCATTGTTTTAGCTAGAGATAATACTTCGTTCATATCTAAGCCTTCCCTCATTCTTGTACCGCCACCAGCAGCACCTCCTCTTAAAGAATTTATTACCACCCAACCTTCTGCAACTGTCTCTTGATCTTTCCAGTGAAAAACAATTTCTGGTTGTTTATTCTCGTACTTTTTTAATAATTCCTTCATCTTATTTGTTTAAAATATTTCAACTTAATTTCTATTTTTTTCATGCGAATTTTACGACATTTTCGTTTTTAGAAAAGTTAAAGTTGATTCATTTTTTTAAATAATTAGCAATTATTAGTAGATACACTTATGTTGACAAACATAATATAAAAAAGACAATTTTTGTCACTTTTTAAATTAAAAACTAAGGCAAACAAACAACACCAGATGAATGGTTTTTATGAGCACCAGTTACACTTTTCAGACAATTAATCTGATTATCAATCTTTAACACTCCTAATAAAGCAAAAATCAAGGCTTCTTTGTAGTTAATTAGGGTATCTGATGCCTGCACAATCTTAATATTTGAGTAGTTTTCAATTTCCTGCATTAAAAAAGAATTAAAAACACCACCTCCGGTTATTAAGACAGAATCTGAATCTTTTATGATTTTTGATATCTGAATCGCAATATGCGCTACAAAAGTTCTTAATACTGAAGAAACATCCTCTTCAATTACATCTATTAACGGAAATATTTCTTGCTGTACCCATTCTAAGCCCAAAGACTTTGGTGCTTCTTTATTATAAAAAGCGCGTGTGTTTAATTTTTCTAGAAGAGATCTATTTAGCGCTCCTTTCGTGGCAATATTGCCATCGACATCGTATTCTAAACCTATTTTATTGGCGTAATGATTTAAAACAATATTTACCGGACAAATATCAAAAGCAATTCTTTCGTTATTTTTCTTAAAGGAAATATTCGAAAATCCGCCTAAATTCAGACAATAATCATATTTAGAAAACAATAATTCATCACCAATAGGTACTAAAGGAGCTCCTTGCCCGCCTAGCTTTACATCTTGTGTCCTAAAATCAGATACCACTTTTTGTTGTGTTATTTTTGCGATTTCTACCCCAGAACCAATCTGCAAAGTAATTCCTTCTTCTGGTTGATGCAGAATTGTATGACCGTGAGATGCAATAAAATCTATTTTTGTAATCTTATAGTTCGAAATAAAATCAACAAGCACACTCCCTAGATGTTTGCCATAAAGAACATCTAAATCTAATAATGCATCTGAAGAAAGATGCATTGCCTGCTGCAATACTTGTTTCCATTCTGTTGTATAAGAAACTGTTTCTGCATGTATAATTTCAAAAAATGAATACTCGTTTTTCAAGAATTTCACATAGACCAAATCGATACCATCTAGAGAGGTTCCAGACATTACACCGATCGCAAAAATCTCTTTTTTATTCATAATTGTAAAATTAACAAATGTCTCTTGAAAATAGGTTACGAAATCGATATCTTTGTCGAAGAATATTACAAATATCATAAAAATATACCATGAATTTTAGTTTAACAGAAGAACACATCATGATTCGGGATGCTGCAAGAGATTTTGCACAAACAGAATTATTACCAGGAGTTATTGAAAGAGACAACAAACAAGAATTCCCGAAAGAATTAGTAAAAAAAATGGGAGATCTTGGTTTTATGGGAATTATGGTAGACCCAAAATACGGAGGGAGCGGAATGGATGCGATCTCTTATGTATTAATCATGGAAGAACTTTCTAAAATTGATGCTTCTGCCTCTGTTATTGTTTCTGTTAACAACTCTTTAGTTTGTTACGGTCTTGAAAGCTATGGTTCTGAAACTCAAAAACAAAAATATTTAACAAAATTAGCAACAGGTGAATTTGTTGGAGCCTTCTGCTTAAGTGAACCAGAAGCAGGCTCAGACGCTACTTCGCAAGCAACAACGGCAGAAGACAAAGGAGACCATTATCTTATTAATGGAACAAAAAACTGGATTACTAGTGGTGGACGTGCAGACGTTTATTTAGTAATTGCACAAACAGAGAGGGAAAAAGGTCATAAAGGAATTAATGCTTTTATTGTAGAAAAAGGAGCAGAAGGTTTTCATGTGGGGCCAAAAGAAGATAAATTAGGAATTCGTGGTTCAGACACACATACCTTGCAGTTTAACGACGTAAAGGTGCCAAAAGAAAACAGAATTGGTGCAAATGGATTCGGGTTTAAATTTGCTATGAAAACACTTTCTGGAGGTAGAATTGGTATTGCTGCCCAAGCTTTAGGAATTGCAGCTGGGGCGTATGAATTGGCTTTAAAATATTCTAAAGAACGAAAAGCATTTGGCACAGAAATTTGCAACCACCAAGCAATTGCGTTTAAATTAGCAGACATGCACACAGAAATTGAAGCTGCAAGAATGTTGGTTATGAAAGCTGCTTGGGACAAAGACCAAGGTAATAATTACGACATGTCTTCTGCTATGGCTAAACTATATGCTTCTAAAGTAGCTATGGAGCATACTGTTGAAGCTGTTCAAATTCACGGAGGAAATGGTTTTGTAAAGGATTACCATGTAGAGCGCTTAATGAGAGATGCTAAAATTACACAGATTTATGAAGGAACTTCTGAAATTCAGAAAATTGTAATTTCTAGAGGAATCATAAAAGGATAATGTACTCCTTATATATACTATTTTAAAACCCATCTTATATAAGGTGGGTTTTTCTTTTCAATCTATTTTGAGAAAAACAGAAACCATGCTCACTATATCTCTTTAAATGAATCTTATTGAAGTTTACATTTTTTTAAAATGTAACAATCTCACAATTAAAACTACTACTTCGTCCTAGTTTCTCTATAATATGAAACACTATTCGCTTTAAATAAGGATATCGCTACCACTGCACCAACAAGCGCTCAAAAAAACTATAAGTCTAGTTTAATGTGATACAATTGCAAACCAGAGGATGGCGCAATATTCCTTAAAAACATTCTGTCATTATCTTCTTTCAAAGAAGCTTCAACAAAATCTAGATCAAGATTACCTTTACCAACCTCGAATAAAGTCGCCATCATTAAACGTATTTGATAACGCAAAAAACCAGTGCCTTTCACCTTTAATATATAAGATGTTTCAGGAAAAAAATTTGCAGTTAAAAGATCATTCTTTACAATTTCACAAGACTCAATAGTTCTTTTAAATATTGTTTGCGCACTTGGTTTGGTACAATATTTATGAAAATAATGTTCACCCTCGAATAGTTTTGACGCTTTCACCATACTATCAATATCTAAAATCTCATCAATATTCACAATAAAAGGGGCAGCAAAAGGATGGTTCTTCTCACCAAAAGAAAAATAATAATGGTACTCTTTTATTTTAGAAACCTGTATGATGTTAAAGTTAGTTGCAACTTTTTGTACTGATACCGCTCTAAAGTCAGGAGAAAAATTAGCGTTTAAAGATTTTATAAATAAAGCTTCATCAATTTCGGTATCTCTAAAGAGCTGCAAATAGTAAGAATTTGCAGATACCTTTGCATCTGTTCTACCCACACCAATAGTTTTAAAGAGCGCATCCTCAAAAACATAGGATAAAGATTTATCTACCATATCATGTAAAGTTTTTGCATTTGTCTGTTTTTGCCAACCAGAAAAACGAAAACCTAAGAATTCTAAACAAATTAAATAGGAAAATGAGTATTTCATAGGTGCGAAAGTACAATAATTACAAATTTTTTTACAAAAGATGCATTTTTATGAATATCCTATAATTATACTATGTTTTTTTACAAACCCAATATTTTACACCTTTAAAAAACAAAAAAATATACTTATCTTAATTATACCCCCTTTTTTTTAAGGGTATACACTTAAAAAGTGTACTATTTTAAAAAACAGCCCCTTGTTAGATTAAAAAAAACATATACTTTTGAGCCAGATTTATTAACCAACATATCAATCAACTAAAATTAAAAATCATGAAGAAAATTATTTTTACAGCTTTATTAGCAGTGAGTTTCATTGCAACAGCACAGGAAGAAGAAAAAGGAACGTTTACTTTAAGCGGAACCGTAGATACCTATTATTCTACAAATTTATCAACATCAGCTATTGGTACTACTGGTGTTTTAACAGATGTTCCTGCCAACGGATTTGGTCTAGGAATGGCAAATACTATTTTTTCTTACGAAAAAGGAAAAACTGGAGTTGTAGCTGATTTAGCTTTTGGCCCTAGAGCAAATGCAGCAAATGCATATACCGGAGCAATCAATCAATTATATGCATATTATAATGCTTCAGAAAAAGTAACTTTTACTTTAGGGCAGTTTAATACATTTTATGGATATGAAGTAATTTCTCCAGCAGGAAACTTTAACTACTCTGTTTCTTATTTGTTTAACGCAGGACCTTTTTCTCATACAGGTTTAAAAATTGATTATGCTGCTTCAGAAGATTTATCTTTTATGGTAGCAGTTACCAACCCTCACGGAGTTATAGCAGGAGCAAACAGCGACTCTGACAACTACCAATTAGGTTTCCAAACAGGATACAAAGGACAGTTCTTTAACCTTGCATATGGTGCAGATGGTTTTGGAGATACTGATGTTTTATACTTAGATTACACAGGGGGGTTTGACATCTCAGATTCACTGTACCTGGGTATAAATGCTGCTTACGCAAATTCAGAAGATGCAGATGCAGGTTACCAAGGTGTTGCTTTGTACTTACAAAATACATTTTCTGACACGTTCTCTTTAGGACTAAGACCAGAGTTTTTTACAACAACTTCTGGATCTGGAGATGAAAGTATATCTGCATTTACATTATCAGGAAACACTTCTTTATCAGATAGTTTAAAATTAATTACAGAATTAAGATATGATACGTCTGATGATGTAACTTTTATAGGTGGTGAAGAAAAAGTAACAGGCTTAACAATTGCTGCAGTCTACTCTTTCTAAAAAAGTCAACTAAAAAATCAACCTGCGAAGGTCAGACTTCGTAGGTTCTCAAAAACTAACTAAAATTTTATAACTATGAGTTTATTCTTAACATTATTACAAGACGCTCCAGCAACAGAAGTTGCTAAAGCCGTTGAACAAATCAATGGAGATATGGGAATGCTTTGGATGCTAATTGCAGGTATCTTAGTTTTCTTAATGCAAGCAGGTTTTACATTGGTAGAATCTGGTATGACAAGAGCAAAAAATGCGGTAAATATCGCAATGAAAAACATATTAGACATCTGTGTAGGTTCTATAACCTTCTGGTTAGTTGGTTACTCTCTAATGTATGGAGACACTTCTAACGGATGGTTCTTCTGGAGTGGTTTATTCCAAGGTGAAGGAGCAGATTTATTCTTTCAAACAATGTTTGCAGCAACTACTGCTACAATCGTTTCTGGAGCCATCGCAGGTAGAACAAAATATACAACTTATATTATCTTCTCTCTGGTTATGACAGCTGTTATATATCCAATTTCTGGTGGATGGGAATGGAATGGAGGTTGGTTAAATGATACTGCTGGTTTCATGCCCGCAGAATTTATTGACTTTGCAGGTTCTTCAATTGTACACTCTGTAGGTGGATGGGCTGCTTTAGTGGCTGCATTTATGGTAGGTCCTAGAATTGGAAAATATGTAAACGGTAAAGTTTTACCGATTCCTGGACACAATCAAGTTTTAGCAACTTTAGGGGTATTTATCCTTTGGTTTGGTTGGTTTGGTTTTAATGGTGGATCTCAATTAGCTTGGGGTGGTGCTGACGCTATTGGTGCATCAACAGTAGTCTTAATTACAAACTTAGCAGCTGCAGCTGGTGGATTGGGTGCTTTAATTACTACTTGGATCTGGTATGGAAAACCAAACTTAGCGCAAACTTTAAATGGTTGTTTAGCAGGTTTAGTTAGTATTACTGCAGGTTGTGGAAACATGACTGCCGGTGGTGCTGTTTTAGCAGGTTTAATTGGAGGTATTATTGTAGTATTTTCAATTGAATTTATAGAAAAGAAATTAAAAATTGATGATGCAATTGGTGCAGCTTCTGTGCATGGTGTTGCCGGTGTTTGGGGAACTTTAGTTATTGGTCTTTGGGGTGTAGATGGTGATACTGGTATTGGATTATTCAATGGTGGTGGCGCTGCCCAATTAGGTGCACAAGCTATTGGAGTTTTAGCATATGCTGTCTGGGCTATTGCTTTATCTTTTATAGTATTAGGTATTTTAAAAGCAACTTTAGGTTTAAGAGTTTCGAAAGAAGTAGAAATTGAAGGTTTAGATATTTCTGAACATGGTTCTATTGCTTACCCTGGTAAAAGAGTAAGAGACTTTGAAGACGATAAATAAGAAATTATTTTAAAATTCAAAAACAATAAAAATCACACAACTTAAAGGTTGTGTGATTTTGTACGTAAAAGTATTTTACGATTAAATAAAGAATAATTAACTAAAACTAAATAATTATAAAATGAAGAAAATTGAAGCTGTAATAAGAAAATCTAAATACAGAGCCGTAAAAGAAGCATTGCACGAAGTAGGTGTGAATTTTTTCTCTTACTGGGATGTTACTGGATTAGGAAATGAAAAAGAAGGGCATGTTTATAGAGGTATTTCTTATAGCACAAGTGATATCCAAAGAAGATATATCTCTATTGTTGTAAATGACGATTTTGAAGAAATTACCATTAAAGCAATTCTTAAATCCTGCAATACTGGTGAGGTTGGTGATGGTAAAATTTTTGTGAGCGATATCAAAGAAGCTTATAGAATTAGAACCGGAGAAAAAGGAGGAAAAACTTTAAATTAAAAAATTACAATACTTATTATTATGGAATTACTAACAATAAATAACGTGTGGATGATGATCTGTACGGCACTCGTTTTCTTTATGCACTTAGGTTTTGCATTTCTGGAGATCGGCTTAACAAGACAAAAAAACACCATTAATATATTATTTAAAAATATTTTCATCATTACTGTTGGCCTGCTATTATATGCTTTAGTTGGTTTTAATCTAATGTACCCAAATTGGGGTGCAAATTCCGCAGGTTATCTAGGAGATTTTATATTCGGAATTTCTGAACCTTTAAAAAACGGTGCATTAGATTTAGCATATAATGAAGGGTACACCTATTGGACAGATTTCTTATTTCAAGGAATGTTTGCTGCAACTGCTGCAACAATAGTTTCTGGAGCTGTAGCGGAAAGAATGAAAATTCTACCTTTTATGATTTTTACAATTTTATACGTAGGCTTCGTATATCCAATTGCAGGTTCTTGGAAATGGGGTGGCGGATTTTTAGATCAATTAGCAACACCTTTTTATGATTTCGCAGGTTCAACTTTAGTGCATTCTGTAGGAGGTTGGGCAGCATTAGTTGCTGTTTACTTACTAGGCGCTAGAATTGGGAAATTTGAAAATGGAAAAACACAGGCCATCCCTGGACATAATATACCTATTGCTACTGCAGGTGTATTAATTCTTTGGTTGGGTTGGTTTGGTTTTAACGGCGGTTCTGTATTATCAGCAGATCCAGAATTAACATCTATCACATTAGTAACAACTTGCCTGGCTGCTGCTGCTGGTGGTGTGGTGGCTGCATTGGCTTCAACAATTATGTATAAAAACCTAGATTTAACCATGTTCTTAAACGGGATTTTAGGTGGTTTAGTAGGAATTACTGCTGGTGCAGATCAAATGTCTCCAATGGATGCCATCTTGATTGGAGCTGTAGCAGGTGTGCTAATTGTTTTTGCGGTAAATTTAATTGACAAGTTAAAATTAGACGACCCAGTTGGGGCAATTGCAGTGCATTTGGCTTGTGGTATCTGGGGCACATTAGCTGTTGGTCTTTTTGGCAACTTAGCAAGTGGCGCACAATTTATCAGTCAACTTACAGGAGTAGCCTGTTATGCTGTTTTCTGCATCGCAACTTCTTTCCTTATTATTTTTACACTAAAGAAAACAATAGGAATAAGAGTCAGTGAAAAAGAAGAAATAGAGGGTTTAGATATGCACGAACACGGTATGGATGCATATCCAGATTTTAGATTAAACGAGCACTAAAAATTCTGTCTCTTATACACATCTCCGAGCCCACGAGACCTCTCTACATCTC
>CAJXTJ010000031.1 GCA_913061165.1 uncultured Polaribacter sp. | reverse complement strand
CACGTAAGGAGTCGTCGGCAGCGTCAGATGTGTATAAGAGACAGCTTTATTACTTACTAATTTATCTACAGAGCAAATTGTAGGTTTAAATGGTGCGGCATACCAAAGTGGCTTGTCTGTAATGGTGTGGGAAACATTAGCAGCTATTGCGATGGTGGTTACCGCAATGTTTTTATTACCAAGATATTTAAAAGGTGGTTTAACTACCGTTCCTGGGTTTTTAGCAAAACGTTTTGATGTTACTACAAAAACATTAACATCTGTTTTATTCCTTTCTGGTTATGTAGTGGTTTTACTGCCAGTAATTTTATATTCAGGTTCTTTAGCAATTAGTGGTATGTTTGATATTCCGACATTATTAGGAGTTACCCACACACAATCTATCTGGATTTGTGTTTGGGGAATCGGAATTATTGGTTCAATTTATGCTGTTTTTGGAGGATTAAAGGCAGTTGCAGTATCCGATTCTATCAATGCGATTGGATTGTTAATTGGGGGAATTTTAATTCCGATATTTGGTTTAATGATGATTGGTGATGGCAGCCTTTTAGACGGTTTAAATATTTTAACTACAGAGAACCCAGAGAAATTTAAATCGATGGGTGGTGCAACAGATCCGGTACCATTTTATACTATTTTTACAGGAATGATGTTAGTTCAGTTATTTTATTGGGGAACGAATCAGCAAATTATTCAAAGAGCTTTAGGTGCAAAAGATTTAAAAGAAGGTCAAAAAGGATTACTATTGGCATCATTTATAAAAATACTAGGCCCAATAATTGTTGTTTTACCAGGTTTAATTGCATTTCATTTATTTGAAGGTACTTTAGAAAGTGCAGACAGTGCGTACCCAGAATTGGTAAGAAAAGTATTGCCAGGTGCTTGGGTTGGTTTCTTTGCAGCAGTATTGTTTGGTGCTATTTTAAGTTCTTTTAACAGTGTTTTAAATAGTTCTGTAACTTTATTCGGTATAGATGTGTATAAGCAACATATTAATAAAGATGCAGATGAAAAAACAGTAGTAAAATACGGAAAAACATTTGGAGTTATTTTAGCAATTGCTGCGATGTTTATTGCTCCATTAATTGCAAATGCAGGAAGTTTATTTGACTATTTACAAGAAATTAATGGTATTTATAGTATTCCTATTTTCTCTATTATTATTGTGGGGTATTTAACAAAACGTGTACCCGCAATCGCGGCAAAAATAGGATTGGTTTCCGGATGTTTGTTATATATTATTAGTCAGTTTTTTATGCAACCCCACTTTGTAACCTCTGCATTAGAAGCAGCTAAATCTTCAGGAATAACAGATATAGAAGCTTTAGCGCTAGTAGAAGCACAAGCATATCCTCACTTTTTAGACGTAATGGCTATTTTGTTTTTTCTGAATGTGGTAATCATGTTAATTATAGGAAGGATAAAACCAAGAGAAGAAGATTTTGTACAAGAGTATACACAACAAGTAGATATTACTCCTTGGAAATATACAAAGCAAGTAGGTATTGCAATCTGCGTAATTGTAATAGGGGTGTATATTTATTTTGCTTAATTCCTAATGAATCGGTTTTATATTTTGGTAGGTTATTGCCACTATTTATGATAGCGCAATAACCTATTAAAGTCATACTAAATAATTATTTTTTAAATTTTAGGGTTGGATACAAAAGTGTTTCTTGAAATTTCATACTTATGAAAAATATGAAAGTATTTAATATCTGATTAAATAAAAACAAACTTATTAATAATTAGATTTTTCTTAACAGAAAATCAACCTTTTTTAGTCATATTTGTAGACTACATAAAGTGAATTTGTAGGTACTCTTTAATAATTTTTTTTAGTTTTTTAGAAATGAAGATCTATCCTATAGAAACAGGAAATTTTAAGTTAGATGGCGGTGCAATGTTTGGTGTTGTTCCTAAAACAATCTGGCAAAAAACAAATCCGGCAGATTCAAATAATTTAATTGATATGAGTATGCGTTGCATGCTTATTGAAGATGGTAAGCGTCTTATTTTAATTGACACTGGTTTAGGATCGAAACAGTCAGATAAATTTTTTGGGTATTACCACTTATTTGGCAATTTTAGTTTGGAAAGCTCTTTAGCAAAACACGGCTTTCACAGAGATGATATTACAGATGTATTTTTAACACATCTCCATTTTGATCACTGTGGTGGAGTGATTGAGTGGAATTCACAAAAAACTTTAGTACAACCCGCTTTTAAAAATGCAAAATTTTGGTCTAATGACAACCATTGGAATTGGGCGATAGCGCCAAACCCTAGAGAAAAAGCATCTTTTTTAAAAGAAAACATCAATCCAATTAGAGAAAGTGGCCAGTTAAATTTTATTACTAATAATTCTTTAGAGCAAATAGGCTTTAATGTTTTGTTTATGGACGGTCATACAGAAAAACAAATGTTGCCAAAGTTATCTTATCAAGGTAAGACAATTGTTTTTATGGCAGATTTATTACCAACTATTGGTCACATCCCTTTGCCCTATGTTATGGGGTACGACACAAGACCTTTATTAACCATTAAAGAGAAAGCTATCTTTTTAAAAGAAGCTGCCGATAATAATTACTATTTATTTTTGGAACACGATGCTTACAATGAAATTTGTACAGTTCAGCATACAGAAAAGGGAGTTCGCTTAAAAGGAACACATAAATTTACAGATATATTTAATTAATAGAGCATAGAAATGAACGTATTAAAATCAAGTATTTATGCAGCATTGGCTGTATTATTATTCGCTAGTTGTAAAGCATCAATAAGTACAATTCCAGTTCCTAGTGGGGTAGATGTTGTATTTAATATACCAGCTAAAAAAGGAGTATTATCAGAGACAGAGATGCACGTTTGGAGTCATATGGATTTGCAAACAGATTCAATTCCAGGAATGAGTATAGCGAAAGCATATGCGTTTTTAGAAGGAAAACAAGGAACTGCTGTTATTGTTGCAATTGCAGATTCTGGAATAGATGTGGACCATGAAGATTTAAGGGATGTTGTTTGGACAAATCCAAAAGAAATTGCAAACAACAATAAAGACGACGATAATAATGGGTACATAGATGATCTGCATGGCTGGAATTTCTTAGGGAATAAAGCAGGTAAAATTGTAAATGCAGACCAGTTAGAGATTACAAGAATTGTAAAAAGCGGAATGGTTAAATTTGGGGATAAAAAAGCTTCAGAAATATCGGAAGAAAATAAAAAAGAATTCGAAACTTATTTAGATTTACAAGAAAAGTTTGAAGCTAGAAATACGGAGAAGAAAGCGGAAATTGAAAATTTAAAAAACACTCAAAAAAGAATCTCACAAATTGAAAATAACATTAAAGAGGTAAAGGAATTTGCAGGAACTACTGTCTTAACATCAGAGTTTTTAAAGAGTTTAAAACCTTCTAGCGCTCAAATGGCAGCGAAAATTTCAGATGTTATTGGTATGTTAGAAAGAGGAATGACAGAGGGAGCTTTATTAGATGCTAAAAAAGGACTTACAGAATATTTAGATTCTCAAATTAAAGGTAAAAGTTATGATTTAGATTTTAATGCGCGTCAAACTTTAGGAGACAACTTATATGATATTAATGATAAATTTTACGGTAATAATAACGTAATTGGTTCTAAAGATTTAGAAAGTCATGGTACACATGTTGCGGGTATTGTAGCGGCTTCTAGAAATAATAAAAAAGGGGTTAATGGCGTTGCAAATAATGTTAAAATTATGGCAGTTAGAGTAGTGCCAGATGGAGACGAACATGATAAAGATGTTGCTTTAGGAATACGTTATGCGGTAGATAATGGTGCGAAAATTATAAATACAAGTTTTGGTAAAGGCTATTCTCCAAACAAAAAATGGGTATATGACGCTATTAAATATGCTGCAAAAAAAGATGTTTTAATTGTGAATGCAGCAGGAAACGATGGTAAAGATATTGATGTAACAAAAACATATCCTAACGATTCTGAGGATTTAGTAAATGAAATAGCAGACAATGTTTTAACTATTGGAGCCATGAGTTTGCATTATGATGAAAAGTTACCAGCTAATTTTTCTAATTTCGGTAAAACGAATGTAGATGTATTTGCACCAGGAGTAGATATTTATGCAACGGTACCTAAAGATGCATATGCATCAAATAGCGGTACTTCAATGGCAGCGCCTTCAGCAGCCGGAGTTGCAGCTTTGGTGCGCTCTTATTATCCAAAATTATCTGCAAGCCAAGTAAAACATATTTTAATGAATTCTGGTATAAAAATTAACTTTGAGGTAATTAAGCCAGGTTCTCAAAGTAGAGAAAACCCAAACGGAGAGAAAGTACCATTTTCAGACTTATGTGTTTCAGGAAGAGTTGTAAACGCATACAATGCGTTAAAAATGGCAGACAGAATTGTAAACGGACTTTAATAATTCAGAGAAAATAACGATTATTTCATTGTTGTTTTTTACTCTTATATTTAAATTAATTTAGCACATGAAAAAAAATATATTTTTATTATTTACAACTGTATTCTTAACTTCTTGCTTTCAAATAAAAGAAGTTACTTTCCAACAAAATAATAAAGTAAATTCTTCTGCATATTGGCAACAGCATATAGAGTACACTATGAATATTGATGTAGATGCAGAAAATCATCAATATAAGGGAACACAGCAGGTAATTTACACGAATAATTCGCCAGATGAACTAACTAAGGTATATTATCATTTATACTTTAATGCTTTTCAACCTGGTTCTCAAATGGATGTTCGTTCTTTAAATATTAAAGATCCAGACAGCAGAGTTAGAGATAGAATTAGTAAATTAAATGCTGATGAAATTGGGTATATAAAAGTAAAATCATTAAAACAAAACGGTGGCGCTGTTTCTTTTGAAACTGTAGGTACAGTTTTAGAAGTTACTTTAAATACATCTATAAAATCTGGTAAAAGTGTAACCTTAGATATGATTTTTGATGCACAGGTGCCTTTACAAGTTAGAAGAACAGGTAGAGATAATAAAGAAGGAGTTGCTTTGTCTATGTCGCAGTGGTATCCTAAAATGGCAGAATATGATTTTGAAGGTTGGCATACATCACCTTATATAGCAAGAGAGTTTCACGCCGTATGGGGTAATTTTGATGTGAAAATTTCAATTGATAAAGAATATACGGTTGGCGGAACAGGATATTTACAAAATGCACAAGAAATAGGGCACGGTTACCAAGATGCTGCTATGCCTTTAAATGTTCCTAATTCAGAAAAATTAACTTGGCATTTTAAAGCACCAAATGTGCACGATTTTATGTGGGCCGCAGATCCTGATTATACACATGATGTTTTAAAAATGGACAATGGGGTTGATTTACACTTTCTGTATAAGAATAATTTGGAAGCAAATTTTTCACAAAACTGGAAAGATTTACAACCCAAAACAGCTGAGCTAATGAAGTATTTTAGCAAGCATGTTGGTACTTACCCTTATAAACAATATTCTGTAATACAAGGAGGAGATGGTGGAATGGAGTATGCAATGTCTACATTAATTACTGGGGAAAGAAAATTTGGAAGCCTTTTTGGTGTTACTGCGCATGAAATGGGACATACCTGGTTTCAGTTTTTATTAGCCTCTAATGAGAGTAAGTATCCTTGGATGGATGAGGGATTTACTTCTTATATTTCAAACAAGGCATCTTATGAAATTCTAGAAAGAGGAGATAAGAATCCGAATGCAGGACCCTATAGAGGTTATAATTTTATGGTAAATTCTGGTTCGGAAGAAGTACTAACAACTCATGCAGACAGATTTAATACAAACAGAGCGTATAGTTTTGCTAGTTATAGCAAAGGAAGTATGTTTTTAGCCCAATTAGAATATATTATTGGTGCAGAGAATACTGCAACTGGTATAAAAAAATACTTTACAGATTTTAGTTTTAAGCATCCAACACCTAATGACGTGAAACGCTCTATGGAAAAAGTTTCTGGAATTCAATTAGATTGGTATTTGAATGAATGGACGCAAACCTTGCATACCATAGATTACGGAATAAAATCTGTAGACGGAAAAAGTATTACCTTAGAAAGGATTGGTCAAATGCCAATGCCAATAGATTTAAGTATTGTTTATACCGATGGATCGATTGAGGACTTTAATATACCTTTAAGAATGATGAGAGGTAATAAACCTACCAAAGCTACTGTCTTAGAAGATTGGGCTTGGGCAAATCCGGTGTATTCCTTTACTGCATCTAAAACTGTAAAATCTGTTACCATAGACAAAAGTAAATTAATGGCAGATATTAATGCTGATAATAATATTTTTGAAGTAGAATAAATATTTAAAAACCTATTATAAAAGACCTTATTTATTCCAATAAATAAGGTCTTTTTATTTTCTACGAAGCTGTGTTTTATTGAATTAATTCTTCTATTCTTTCATTTGGTATAAACCCTTTCAGCATTAAAAAAACACCACAGATAATTAAAATAACGCCCATAATTTTCTTAATTCTAAAAATTACTGGAGGTGTCATTTTGTTTTTTAATTGTTTTGCTAAAAATATTTTACCGAGATCTGTTATAAAATAGCCTAATAAAATGGTTCCGAAATACAAAAAAATAGCATTTTGATCCATTTTTAAAGTAGGACCAATAACTAGAACAGTTCCTAGCCAGAACGCTAAAACGCCAACATTTATAAAGTTTAAAAAGAAGCCTTTAAAGAAGAGTTTTAAATAGTTATTTTTAATAGGTACTTTTAATAGTTTGGCAGATTCTAGTGCTTCTTTTTTATTTTCTTTCTCTAAATAAGTAATTAATCCATAAATAATTAGGACTAAACCTCCTAAAAAAAACAACCTCGGATCATCTTTTATCTTTTCTAATAAAGACCTACTCCCATAATAAGCAATTAAAATAAAACACAAATCACCTAATACTACGCCTAAGTCAAATGTTATTGCTGCTCTTGCTCCTTTTGTAATACTAGTTTGTATGAGCATAAAAAAAACAGGCCCAATCATGAAAGCCATGAAAAACCCAATTAAAAAAGCATTTTTAAAGTCGTAAATATCCATATTAACAAAAATACGGAATTTTAAACATCATCAAAATCAATTGTAATTTTAGGTGTTGTAGGATGTGCCTGACATGTTAAAATAAGACCTTCTTCAAGTTCGCCGTCTGTTAGAATCGAATTTTTAACCATTACCGCTTTTCCTTCTGTAACTCTTGCCAAACAAGAACTGCAAACCCCACCTTGGCAAGAATAGGGTGCATCTATGTTGTTGCGCAGATTAGCTGCAAGAATGTCATCTGTTTGAGACATTGTAAATGTAGATTTCTCATCATCTAAAATCACAGTAATTTCAGTTTCACCTTCTTTTACTTGCGCTATCTTATCTTCATCAACAGCAACTATAAATAATTCGAAATGAATATTTTCTTTAGCAATGTTATTTTTTTCTAAAGTTTTAGAAACGTCTTTGATCATTTCTTCTGGTCCACATAAATAAGCAGCATCAAAAGAAGTTTCTTTGTACATGTTTTTTACAAAGTAGTTGGTTACGTTGCCATCTATTCTGCCACGTAAATTATTTTTTACATTTTCTCTACTAAATATATAGTGTAACTTTAATCTATCTATATATGTTTCTTTTAGTTGATTTAATTCTTTATAAAAAATAGTATCTGCTGCAGATTTATTTCCGTAAATTAAAGTAAAAGTTGCGGTAGGTTCTTTTATTAAAACCGATTTTAACATCGATAATATTGGAGTAATTCCAGATCCAGCTGCAAAACCAATATAGTTTTTATGTGCTTCAGGATTTAATAAAAAACGACCTTCAGGAGCTGTAATTTCTATCGAATCTCCCACTTTAAGGTCAGAAGTTGCATGGGTAGAGAAAACACCTTTTTCTACTTTTTTAATAGCCACTCTAATTTCGCCACTTTCTGGAGTAGCGCAAATAGAGTATGCTCTTCTAATTGTTTCTCCATTAATTGCTGTTTGAAGCGTTACGTATTGCCCTGCTGTAAAATTAAAATCAGCTTTTAAACTTTCAGGTATGCTAAATACTACAGAAACCGCGTCTGCGGTTTCTTGTTTTATTTCTTGTATGTGTACTTTGTGAAATTCTGCCATAAATGTTATTAAACTAAATTATTCTCAACTAAATATTCAGCTATTTGAACTGTGTTTGTAGCGGCACCTTTTCTAAGGTTATCTGCAACAATCCACAAATTTAAGGTATTTTCTTGAGATTCGTCTCTTCTAATTCGACCAACAAATACTTCGTCTTTGTTGTGTGCATTTACAGCCATCGGATAGATATTATTTGCTAAGTCGTCTTGCACAATAATACCTGGAGTTTTAGCTAAAATTTGGCGAACTTCAGTTAGATCAAAATCATGTTCAAATTGTACGTTTACAGCTTCAGAGTGTCCACCGGCAGTAGGTATTCTAACAGCAGTAGCAGTTACAGAAAAAGAATCATCGCGTAAAATTTTCTTAGGTTCTTTGACTAATTTCATTTCTTCTTTGGTGTATCCATTTTCTAAAAAAACATCGCAATGGGGTATTGCGTTTCTACCAATTTTATAAGGATATGCCATTTCACCTTCAATGCCCGCTTCCTCATTCTCTAATTGTTGTACCGCTTTTACACCTGAACCCGAAACAGATTGATAGGTAGAAATAACAACACGTTTCATTTTATATTTTAAATGTAGAGGAGATAGCGCAGCTACTAACTGAATTGTAGAACAATTAGGGTTTGCAATAATTTTGTCATCTTTTGTTAAGACATCTCCATTTATTTCTGGGACTACTAGCTTTTTAGTCGGATCCATTCTCCATGCAGAAGAATTATCAATTACAGTAGTTCCAGCGGCAGCAAATTTTGGAGCCCATTCTAAAGAAGTAGCACCACCTGCAGAAAATAAAGCAATATCTGGAGTCATTTTTAAGGCATCTTCTAAAGTTACAACGGTGTATTCTTTTCCTTTGTAGTTTAGTTTTTTGCCAGCAGACCTTGCAGATGCTACGGGTATTAATTCTGTGATGGGTAAATTTCGCTCTTCTAAAACTTTTAACATTACCGTTCCAACCATGCCAGTTGCACCAACTACAGCTATTTTCATTTTTCTTGCTTTTAAGATTACAAAGATGCTAAAAAAAAGAGTATAATAAATTGCTTAAAACGTTATAAATCAACCAAAGTTTAAAAATTAAGCAAATAAAATTCTGGTGTTTAAAATTAAACTTTCATAAAAAATAGAGTAGTTTTGTGATAGATTTAGATTTTTAACTTAAAATCAGGATCAAAAACAATGTTTAACCTAATTAGTATAGCATGCAACTGTACAATAAGTTAAGCGCCATAGAGCGCGCTGCCTTAATAGATGAAGCGGGTAAAGACCGTATCACAATTTCTTTCTATCAATATTATAAGATAGAAAACCCACAATTATTTCGAGATAAGTTGTTTCTAGAATGGAACGCTCTAGATGTTTTAGGAAGAATCTACGTTTCTTTTGAAGGCATAAATGCACAATTGTCTGTTGCGTCAGAAAATTTCTATGCGTTAAAAGAGCAATTAGATACCATTACTTTTTTGAAGGATA
Source organism: uncultured Polaribacter sp. (assembly GCA_913061165.1). Taxonomy (GTDB): domain Bacteria; phylum Bacteroidota; class Bacteroidia; order Flavobacteriales; family Flavobacteriaceae; genus Polaribacter. The sequence goes on along the minus strand of CAJXTJ010000031.1, from coordinate 8,219 downwards.
TTCGTTTAAATGTTGCTGTAGAGCACAATAATAAATCGTTTTTAAAACTGAAAGTAAAAGTTAGAAACAAAATTGTTGCAGACGGTTTGGTTGATGAAACTTTTGACGTTACCAACAAAGGTGTACATTTAAATGCAGAAGAATTTAATGAAATGTTAGCAAATCCTGATACGATTTGTGTAGATATGCGAAACCATTATGAGAGTGAAATTGGGTATTTTGAAGGAGCTATAACACCAGATGTAGATACCTTTAGAGATTCTTTAGATATTATTGAAGAAGATTTAAAAGACAACAAAGAAGATAAAAATTTATTGATGTATTGTACAGGTGGAATTCGTTGTGAAAAAGCATCAGCTTATTATAAGCATAAAGGATTTAAAAATGTTTTTCAATTGGAAGGTGGAATTATAGAGTATACGCGCCAAATAAAATCCGAAGGAATAGAAAATAAGTTTATTGGAAAGAATTTTGTTTTTGATCACAGAAGAGCAGAAAAAATTACAGACGATGTAGTCTCTAATTGTCACCAATGCGGAAAAGCGTGTAATGAACATACAAACTGTGCAAATGAAGCCTGTCATCTGTTATTTATTCAATGTGATGTCTGTTCAGAAAAGATGGAAAACACCTGCTCTACAGACTGCCAAGAAGTAATTCAGTTATCTTTTGAGGAGCAAAAAAACCTAAGAAAGGGTAAAGGCAATAGTAATAAAATATTCAAAAAAGGTAGAAGCAAAGTTTTAAAATTTAAGAATTAATTATATAAAAATAAAATTTAAAGAGCTCAATTTAAAGGCCTTTTTTTAGTCAAAAAATCCCTTTCACTTCTCGGTCAGATTTCTTATATTAGCTGATTATACTTTGTTAAGTTGCTTTTTCATAGCTACTTGATAATCAAATTATGAACCCAAAATAGAGGCTAGTGTAGGTGTTTGATTTTAGTAGTAGCGCGCTAGAAATTAATAACCAATCTTAGTAACTATAATAATATATAAATCACATGGCATGTGGAAGTTGTGGTACAACAGAAAATGGCGTACCTAAAGGTTGTAAAAGTAATGGTAATTGTGGGTCAGGAACCTGCGGAAGCGGAAGTAATAAATTAGCTGTTTTCGATTGGTTGTCTAACATGACATTGCCTAGCGGACAAGAAAAATTTAATATTTTTGAGGTTCGCTTTAAGAACGGAAGAAAACATTTTTATAAAAATCCAGATAATTTACCCGTAACTATGGGAGATATTGTGGCAGTAGAAGGTTCTCCAGGACACGATATTGGTACTGTTTCTTTAGCAGGAGAATTGGTAAAGGTGCAAATGAAAAAGCACAAAATTACGGAAGATCATGAAGATGTAAAGAAGATTTATAGAAAAGCCTCTCAAAGAGATATCGATATTTGGCAACAATCTAGAGCGAAAGAAGAAGAGACTCAAAGAAAAGGAAGAGAAATTTTAGGACGCTTAGGTCTACAAATGAAGCTTTCTGATGTAGAATACCAAGGAGATGGGAACAAAGCTACTTTTTATTACACAGCAGAAACCAGAGTAGATTTTAGACAATTAATTAGAGACTTAGCAGGTGCTTTTTCTATTCGTGTAGAAATGAAACAAGTAGGCGCAAGGCAAGAGGCAGCCCGTCTAGGAGGTGTTGGATCTTGTGGTAGAGAATTGTGTTGTTCTACATGGTTAACAGATTTTAGAAAAGTAACAACATCTGCAGCCCGTTACCAGCAATTATCTCTAAACCCTTTGAAGTTGGCAGGACAATGTGGTAAATTAAAATGTTGTTTAAATTTTGAATTAGACACGTATTTAGATGCTTTAAAAACGTTTCCAAAGCAAGATTTGGTGTTAAAAACTGAAAAAGGAGAAGCCGTATTTGTAAAGATGGATATTTTTAAAAATCATCTTTGGTATACATACAAAGAAGAACGCTTTAAATGGTTTCGATTAACATTAGAGCAGGTTCTAGAAATAATAGCACTAAATAAAAATAACGAAAAATCGATCTCTTTAGAAGAATATGAAGCAGATGTTGTATTGCCAGAAAAGGTAGATTTTGAAGATGCAGTTGGGCAAGACAGTCTAACACGTTTTGATGCACCAAAAACAAGTAAGCGCAGAAGGAATAATAAAAATAATAATAACAAAAAACCTATAGGTGCAGTTGCAAGCAAGACGCAAAACAAGCCAAATCCTAGAAGAAAACTACAGGCAAAGCAACAGAATAATCCACTGGTTCAAAACAAGGAACAATCTCAAGGACAACCGCAGCAGCAAAGTAAACAGAAACCTAGACCAAGACCAAGGCCTAGTGCTGAAAAAAACACCAACCCAAACGCGAATACAAATCAAGATCAGCCTAAGGGAGATGTAAAAAAGCCAAATAAACCGAGAAGTAACAATAATAAAAATCGTAATAATAACGGTCCAAAAAATGGAAACGATTCAGAAAAGTAAATTTTCAATTTTTTTATTGGTTTTAATTTTGATGTTTTCCTGTGATGATATTATAGAATTTAATCAATACAAAACACTAGAAAATAATTTTTGGAAATCTGGAGAAAAAATTGAGTTTGCTTTTGAAGTAAAAGACACCATTTTACCGAAGAATTTATATATCAATATTCGAAATAATAATGATTATGAGTTTAGTAATTTATACATCATTACAGAATTAAAATTCCCCAATAATACTTTGGTTATTGATACGTTACAGTATGAAATGGCAGATATTTCTGGAATGTTTTTAGGTAGTGGTTTTTCTGAAATAAAAGAAAATAAATTATTTTATAAAGAACAGAAGATTTTTCCTGTTTCAGGAAATTACGCCTTAACCATAAGGCATGCAATGAGAAAAAACGGAGAAATTGATGCTATTGAAAAATTATATGGATTGCAAGACATTGGTTTTAGTATTGAAAAAATAAATGAATAATGGCTAAGAAGAAGACAACTATTTTTAAAAAATATTTAAAATGGTTCTGGGGAATTATTTTAGGAGGATTTACACTTGTTTTAGTATTATTTTTGTACACTGCCTGGGACCCTTTTGATACGTTGCCTTCCTTTGAAGAATTAGAAAATCCGCAAACAAACCTAGCAACAGAAGTTATTTCTATTGATGGAAAAACCATTGGCAAGTATGCTAAAGAAAACAGAACTCCGATAAAATTTAAAGAATTATCAACGAATTTGGTAAATGCTTTAGTTGCAACAGAAGATGAACGTTTTTATGAGCACTCTGGCATCGATTTTAAAGGAACAGCAAGAGCAGTTCTAAAACCAGGAAGTGGAGGTGCAAGCACAATTACACAACAATTGGCTAAAATGTTGTTTACTGGCAGAGCATCAAAAAATATATTTAAAAGATTGTTGCAAAAAGCAAAAGAGTGGGTTGTTGCTACTAAATTAGAGAAGCAATATACCAAAAATGAGATTATTGCCATGTATTTGAATAAATACGATTTTCTAAATCAGGCAGTAGGAATACGTTCTGCATCTAGAATTTACTTTGGAAAAGAACCAAAAGAATTGAAGATAGACCAAGCTGCAATGCTTGTTGGTATGTTGAAAAATTCCTCTTATTTTAATCCTTTAAGAAGAGAAGCAAAAGTAAAACAGCGCAGAAATGTGGTGTTAAAGCAAATGACACGTAGTAATTTTATTACAGCCGTCGAAAAAGACTCTTTACAAAAATTAGATTTAGGTTTAGATATTCATAAAGAGAGTCATAAAGATGGGTCTGCAACCTATTTTAGAGGACATTTACAAAAGATAATGCGCACATGGGTGCAAGAGCATCCAAAACCAAACGGAGAACAGTATAATATTTTTGAAGATGGTTTAAAAATCTTTGTAACCATCGATTCTAGAATGCAACAATATGCAGAAGAAGCTATAGATGAGCACATGTCTAATTTGCAGTCTTACTTTTTTAAAGAACAAAAAAGCAACAAATTAGCTCCTTTTTATGATCTGGAAAAAAGCCAAATTAATACAATTCTAAACAGAGCTAAGAAAAACTCGGATAGATATAAGCGTTTAAAGTCTGCAGGGAAATCATCAAAATACATAGAAGAGATCTTTAAAAAGAAGATAAAAATGAGGGTGTTTTCTTATAAAGGTGATAGAGATACCATTATGTCTCCGAATGATTCTATAAAATATTATAAATACTTTTTACGCTCTGGTTTATTGTCAATAGAACCACAAACTGGCCACATAAAAGCATGGGTTGGTGGTATAAATTATAAACATTTTAAGTTTGATGCCGTTGCACAACAAAAAAGACAAGTTGGTTCCACTTTTAAACCTTTTGTATATGCAACAGCAATTAATCAATTAAAATTATCTCCTTGTGATTCTTTTCCGAACATTCCATACACAATTCCTAAAGGAAAATATGGAATTCCAGAAGAATGGAAACCAAAAAATTCTGGAGATAAATATGGAGGTATGTTAACTCTAAAAGAAGGTTTAGCAGGTTCAGTAAACACAATGTCGGCAAGATTAATAGATATGGTTTCTCCAGAAAATGTAGTGCGTTTGGCAAAAGCTGCTGGTATAGAAAGTAGAATTCGTGCAAACCCTGCAATTGCTTTAGGAGCTGTAGAGTTATCATTATTAGAAATGGTAAGCGCCTATTCTACTTTTGCAAACAAAGGTTTGCGGGTAAGCCCAATGATTATTACAAGAATAGAAGATAAAAACGGAACCGTTTTAGAAGAATTTAGACCTAAAACAGCAGAGGTTTTAAGCGAAGAATCTGCCTATGTAGTTTTAAATTTATTAGAAGGTGTTACACAATATGGTTCTGGTATTCGGTTGCGTTTGCCTTGGGAGAAACCAGGATATGTTACAGGATACCCTTATGAATTTACAAATGCAATAGCTGGTAAAACAGGTACTACTCAGAACCAATCTGACGGATGGTTTATGGGAATTGTGCCCAATTTAGCAACTGGAGTTTGGACGGGTGGAGAGGATAGATCTACTCATTTTGAGGGAATTGCCAAAGGGCAAGGTGCAACAATGTCTTTGCCTTCATTTGCGTTGTTTTTGAAAAAATGCTATGCGGATGAAAGTTTAAATATTAGTCAAGAAGAGTTTGAGAAACCAGAGAATTTGTCAATAAACATTAATTGTGGGGAGGTAGAGAAGGAAGAAGATGAGAAAGATGAGTTAGATGAGTTAGATGAGAAAAAGAAGAATGAAAAAAAAGTTATCGTAATAGAAGAAGATATCGATTTTTAAAACTTCTTTGATCCTTTGTAAATGTGTTCAATGATGTATTTTTTGAGATGAGTAAATAACGTTTGAATATAAGTCATAATAAAGAATCATATGATTAATAAAAAAGTAAAGAATGTACAAGAAGCTTTGGCTGATGTAAAAAGTAAAATGACTTTTATGCTAGGTGGTTTTGGTTTGTGCGGAATTCCTGAAAATGCTATTTCAGAATTAGTAAGATTAGATATTAGAGAAGTAACTTGTATTTCTAACAATGCTGGTGTAGATGATTTTGGTTTAGGTTTGTTACTTCAAAACAAGCAAATTAAAAAAATGATTTCTTCATATGTTGGTGAAAATGACGAATTTGAAAGACAAATGCTCTCTGGAGAATTGGAAGTAGAACTAACGCCACAAGGAACTTTAGCAGAAAAATGCCGAGCTGCACAAGCAGGTTTTCCTGCATTTTACACACCTGCAGGTTTCGGTACTGAAGTGGCCGAAGGAAAAGAAACAAGAGAATTTGATGGTAAAATGTATGTTTTAGAGCCTGCCTTTAAAGCAGATTTCGCTTTTGTAAAAGCTTGGAAAGGAGATGCAGCTGGTAATTTAGTTTTTAAAGGAACGTCTAGAAACTTTAATCCTAATATGTGCGGAGCTGCAACAATTACAGTTGCAGAGGTTGAAGAAATGGTTGAAGTTGGAGCGTTAGACCCAAACAATGTTCATATTCCAGGAATATTTGTACAAAGAATTTTTCAAGGGAAAAATTATGAAAAGAGAATTGAACAACGAACGGTAAGACAAAAACAATAGGTATGGCTTTAGACAAAATTGGCATTGCAAAAAGAATTGCTCAAGAAGTTCAAGACGGTTTTTATGTAAACTTAGGTATTGGTATTCCTACATTAGTTGCAAACTATGTAAGAGAAGATATAGAAGTAGAGTTTCAGTCTGAAAACGGAGTTTTAGGCATGGGTGCTTTTCCTTTTGACGGAGAAGAAGATGCCGATATTATAAATGCAGGAAAGCAAACCATTACCACGATGCCAGGAGCAAGTTTTTTTGATTCTTCAATGAGCTTTGCTATGATTCGAGGGAAACATGTAGATCTTACAATTCTTGGAGCAATGGAAGTTTCTGAAAATGGAGATATTGCCAACTGGAAAATTCCAGGAAAGATGGTAAAAGGAATGGGAGGTGCAATGGATTTAGTTGCATCTGCAGAAAATATTATTGTGGCAATGATGCACACAAATAAGCACGGAGAATCTAAGATTTTAAAAAAATGTTCTTTGCCTTTAACAGGTGTTGGTTGTGTTACAAAAGTGGTTACTAACTTGGCCGTTTTAGAAGTAAAAGACAATGCGTTTTATTTATTAGAAAGAGCTCCTGGGGTTTCTGTTGAGGCAATTCAGAATGCTACTGAAGGAACATTAATTATAAATGGTGAAATACCAGAAATGGCTATTTAGTATGGAAAAAATAAAGCCTTTTATTCCGTTGATATTCCCAATATTAATAATTTTATTTGGGCTAATTATTTATAAAATAATAGGCTTTGAACCTAATGTATACACAATCATTATAAATTTAGGATTGGCATTTATTTTATCTCCAAGAGTGAAAAAAGTAGACAGTCAAACCGGTACAAAAGAGCAGATTACTTGGCTGTTTTGTAAAAAAATATTGAAGTAATATGAAACTATTTAAGATAATATATTGGTTAATCTACCCGATTTTAATTGTGGTGTTTATGCTTATTTTTGACCAACTATTCGAAACAAATAACTTTATAGTAAAAGCAGGAAGTAGCGCCGTTTTAGCTTTTATGCTATCACCAAGAAAGAAAATTATTCAAACAGAAAAAGGTAAAATAAAACAAATTACTTGGCTCTTTCTAAAAGAACCAATAGGATTAGATTAATAATTTTATTTACTTTAAAATTTAAGAGGCACTTATTATGAAAATAATATCATACAATGTAAACGGAATTAGAGCTGCTTTAAAAAAGGGTTTTATAGATTGGTTAAAGGTTGCAAATCCAGACGTGATTTGCATTCAAGAAACCAAAGCACATAAAGAACAATTAGATTTATCTGAGTTTGAAAATGCTGGGTATACCTATCACTATTGGTTCTCTGCCCAGAAAAAAGGATACGCTTCTGTTGCTATACTTTGTAAAGAAAAGCCAAACCATATTGAATATGGCACAGGAATAGAAACAATGGATTTTGAAGGTAGAAATCTTCGTGTAGATTTTGATACTGTTTCTGTAATGAGCATGTATTTACCTTCAGGAACAAATTTAGATAGACTAAAGTTTAAACTGAATTATATGGATGAAATTCAGGAGTACATCAATAAACTTAAACAAGAAATTTCGAATTTAGTTATTTGTGGAGACTACAATGTTTGCCATGAAGAAATTGATATTCACAACCCTAAAATGAAAGGCGTTTCTGGTTTCTTACCAGAAGAAAGAACATGGATGGGAGATTTTATAAAAAGCGGATTTGTAGATAGTTTTAGGTATTTAAATCAAGAGAAACAAGAATACTCTTGGTGGAGTTATAGAGCCAATTCAAGAGCTAATAATAAAGGATGGCGTTTAGATTACGCAATGGTTTCAGAACCCTTAAAAAACAGCATTTCTAGAGCGTATATTTTATCAGAAGCAAAACATTCTGATCATTGCCCAATTGTAGTTGAATTAGATATATAAAACTGTAATGAAACAATTCTTATTAATTCTATTGTGCACTTCTTGTTTTTTTGCACAAACACCAAATACGGTGTTTTCTAAGAAAATAATACCAATAGGTTTGTTTTCAGATTATGATATTGTCTTAATTGATAGCTTATTAATGGATACTAAATACAAGTCTCCGTTGTATGAAAAATCAACTTGTATAATAAATGATATAGAAGAAAATGATGTTTCTGCTGTCTCTTATACACATCTCCGAGCCCACGAGACCTCTC
>CAJXTJ010000030.1 GCA_913061165.1 uncultured Polaribacter sp. | reverse complement strand
GTCTCGTGGGCTCGGAGATGTGTATAAGAGACAGCTGTAAAATTGTAAGGCCGTTTTCTTTGGCTTTTTCAGCTAAAGCAAGATCCAATGTATATCGAGAAATGCCGAAGCCACCCAGAGGTAACTTAGCAGAAATTATGTTGTTTTTTGTGGTTGATAATTGAAAGTTCTTAATTCTTACAGCTCCAAAATCAAACGGATTTACCTCTAAAAAGTCTAAATATGGTAAAACCTCATTTGAAATATACTCCCCACAAACTTTGTGTTTCGGATATTCATTTTTCTCAATTAATAAAACGTTCTTACCTAGTTTAGATACGTGAATTGCGTTGCATAAGCCTGCCAAGCCTCCACCAATTATAATTACATCAAATGTTGAAGCTTCTTTATTCATGTATTAATTCTGCTAATTCTTTACCCACCAAGCTGCCAATTGCAACACCCATTCCGCCTAAACGAACCCCACAAAAAACATGACTAGAAAGTTGCTTTACAATGGCTTTTTTCTGGTCTCCAACACCCATAATTCCACTCCACCTGTGTTCAATTTCAAAAGGAGTATTTGGTAAAATAGTCGTTTTTAAAATATTTTCTAATTCATTTTGAATAAGAGATGTTTGTCCAAATTCTGAGGTTTCTTCTGTCTTAAAATCGAGGTTTCTTCCGCCTCCAAACAAAATTCGATTGTCTATATTTCTAAAATAATAATACCCTTTGTCTAAATGAAAGGTTCCTTTTATTTGTAGGTTTTTAATTGGTTTTGTGATGAGCACCTGTGCTCTTGCTGGTTGAACTTTTTCTTCTAATAATTTATTTGCAAAACCATTGGTTGCGATAAAAAGTTTAGTTGTTTTAAAAGTAATTTTATCTGTTGTTATTTTAATATTTGTGTTGTCTTCTGTAAAATTTTCAACAGTAATATTATTTAAAATTTTAACGCCTAATGTCTGTACTTTATGCAGTAATTCATACGCCATTTTACCAGTGTCAATTTGGCCTTCAAAATTATTAACAATATATCTATTGTGTACTTTTTTAAAGTTGAATGTATTGTCAGAAACTGAAAAAACGTCCTTCTTAAAGATGGGTTTTAATAAATTATTAATATCTTCTTTTTTTGAAATACACTCCTCAAAAAAAGTTTCAGAATCACACAGCTCAAAACCTTTATTTTGTTGAAAATCGATGTTTTTATCCCCTAAATTACTTCGCAGTAGCTGCAACCCTTTCCAACGATTTTCTACCAAATTATATACTTCTTGTTCTGTATGAGAACTCAGGTCATCTATCAGCTCAGAAAGGCTTCCAAAACAGGCAAAACCTGCATTTTTTGTACTTGCGCCCTGTGGTAACATTCCTTTTTCAAGAATTATAATTTTTGCTGCAGGGTGTTTTTTCTTTAATTCTAAAGCACAGTTTAACCCCACAATTCCGCTGCCAACAATTGTAAAATCAATATTGGTAAACCACTCTTTTAATTCCCAATAACTATAATTCATTCATATCTTTTTTTCAAAACAAATACTATTTTCCATTCCTTGGTATTGGCCATAATTTGGAATGATTTTATACCCACACTTTTTATAAAATTTTACAGCCTCCACTTGCCGAACTCCTGTTTCTAATATGCATTTTTTATAACCCAACTCTTTCGCACAAGTTTCTAATTCTTGAAGTATTTTTTGGGCCACTCCAGTTCCTCTATTGTCTAAAGAAACAAACATTCTTTTCACCTCCACAGTGCTGTTATCAAACTTTTTAATCGCCCCACAACCTACTGCCTTTTCAGAAACATAAGTTACAACAACTTCTTTTAAAACATCTATACTATTAAACTGATTGTAAAAATCATGTTCATCTTCATCCGTAATTTTTAAATAGACATCTAATTCTTTAACTAAATTTATAAAATCTTTGTTTTTAGAATTCGTTCTTATTGTTTTTATATTCATTTTAATATAAACTTTATCTTTACAGAGGATGAAGCAATATGTTAACTTATAAATAGATTGTTTTATTAGGGCTCTTTGTAACGGCGCGTCTTATCAGAATTCAAATTGTAATTGCACCCAAAACGGAACGACTTCTTCTGTATTTAAATTGCCAAAAGACACCCCCAATAAACGAACAGAATTTACTAATTTATCTTGATATAAAAGTTCTTTTACCACAGGAAAAAACTCCTCTTTTGTCTGCATAAAATTTGCTTTTGTTTTACTTCTTGTTTGTTGCGTAAAGTCTGAATATTTAATCTTCAAGGTAATCGTTTTGCCTTTGGTATCTGTCTTCTTCATGCGTCTTTCTAACTCATCTGCAATCTTATCTAGCCGTTCTATCATAAAAATTTCTGAAGAAAGGTTTTCGCTAAACGTTCTTTCTGCCGCAATAGACTTGCGTATTCTGTTGGGTTTTACGGCACTGTTGTGAATTCCGCGAACAATATTGTAATAATGCGTACCAGATTTACCGAATGATTTTACCAATTCTTCTAAAGGTTTCTTCTTTAAATCTTTCCCTTTAAAGATTCCTAAATTATACATTTTTGAGGCCGTAACTTTACCTACACCATAAAATTTATTAACGGGCAGCTCTTCTAAAAACGGAAGCACCTCTTCTGGATGGATTGTTTTTTGTCCGTTTGGTTTGTTAATATCTGAAGCTACTTTTGCAATAAATTTATTAATCGAAATTCCTGCGGAAGCTCGCAAACCTGTTTCCTCATAAATGCGTGCTCTAATTTCTCTGGCAATGTCATTTGCAGACGGATTTCCTTTCTTATTCTCCGTAACGTCTAAATACGCCTCGTCTAAGGAAAGTGGTTCTACCAAGTCTGTATACTCGTAAAAAATTGCTCTAATTTTAGTAGACAACTCTTTGTAACGGTCAAAATCTGTCTTTACAAAAATAAGATGCGGGCATTTTTGTTTTGCTAGAAAGCTACTCATCGCAGATTTTACGCCAAATTTTCTTGCTTCGTAACTGGCGGCAGAAACGACGCCTCTTTCTTCACTGCCGCCAACAGCAATGGCTTTTCCTCTTAATTCTGGATTGTCTAATTCTGCTACAGATGCATAAAAAGCATCCATATCTACATGAATTATTTTCCGAAAAGGAGGTTGCAATTCCACTACTTAAACTTAGATAAATTCGTTAAAACTTCTATCGCTTTTTTAGCGTCTTTGGTATCTACAAAAATATGGTCATGGTAAAAGCCAGCAACTACATTACAGCTTATTTTATGCTTTGTTAAAGCAGTTGAAAATGCAGCTGTTAACCCAACTGCTTCTAAAGAGGAGTGGACTTTTAAAGTAATCCAAGAAGAAATAAACTGATATGATAACTTTAATGTGTCTGCTTTGTTTTTCTCTAAAACCAAAGTAATTGCTTCTTTTTCTTTAAATTCAAACAAAGTGTCAGTTCTTAAAATATTATCAAGATTTTTAACAACTGCAAAAACATATTCTCCAGAGTTTAAAACTGGTTTCATGTTTTTTAAAAGTTTCTGTAAGTCTTTTTCTCCTTCCATTCTTTTTATTGGATAATATATCAAAAATACGAAAAAAGATGTGGCTTGTTATTCTTTTAAAAACAAGAATGATAAAACTTTACTTCAATAAATCAACACAAATTGCTGTCACCTTTTCTAACTCTTTAGACATTGTCTCTTTTTCCCAAGGATGAGAAATATTAAAAACGTGATCTGCGTTTTCTATAACTTCTAAAACACTATTTGCATTCCAAGAGTGAATATTATATGCTTCATCAATAAAAATTGAGGTGTCTTTATTTCCGTGAATTACCAATTGCGGAATGCTAATTTTTTCTACTGATTTTTGAATATTTAAGCGCTCTTCATTTTCTTTGAAATTTTCGTAGAACTGATAAAAATGTGGCATTTGCTGTTTTGTTCTTCCATTTATAACATATTTAACACCTGCTTTTTTCCAGTTTTCTAAATCGCTAATTACAGAACTTCTTTTACCAAGATCAGAAACAGCAGCTAAAGTAATTACCTTTTTTATTCTTATATCTTCCGTTGCTTTTAAGAGTACAATTCCACCTCCCCTGCTATGTCCTATCAACGAAATATCATGAATATCTAGTTCATTTTTATAATCAGAATTATCAGAAACCCAATCTAAAACAGTTTCTAAATCATCCAATTCCTTTGTGTAATTATTGTTTCCAAAAGCTTCTAAATCTGGAAAATCTATCGGTTGTTCAGCGGTACCTCCATTGTAAGAAAAATTAAATTTAATAAAGAAATAACCTGCTTTAGCAAATGCTGCTGCCATTAAATTCCAAGCGCCCCAATCTTTAAAGCCTTTATAACCATGACAAAAGATAACTACTTTTTTAGGGTGTCTTGTTTCTTTATAAAAAACGTCTGTTACTATAGGTTTGGTGTGTTTTCCTTCAATAAGTAAGTTCTTAAGTATTTTCATTTCTTCTTTAAATAAACAATTTTGTAAACGATATAAGAGCAACTAAAGCGGTTAAAACACTTAAAACAATATTGATGTCTTTTGTTAGCTTTCCTGTTTTTTGCTGAATGCTTTTTGCGAATTTTCCATATAAAAAAAGGATGCAAAAGGTACCTATTACAGATCCTAAAATAAAAAACAAAATGGGTAAAACATCAAAACTAAAAAGTTTAAAAATATCTAAAGTAACAATAATTGCGCAGAAAAAAGGAATGGCAAACATGTTTAAAAACGATAAAGTAACGCCTGTTAAAAAAGGTTTTTCTTTTTTAGAGGGTCTGCCTGTTTCTTTTACTTTTTCTTTCTTAGACTCCGTAAAGAAGTAATAAGAAAGCCCAATAAATACAACAATTCCTACCTTTTCTAATGTTTCTAATATTGTCGGGTTCTCTGCGACATACTTGGTTAAAATAACGGCAATAACCACTTGTGGAATTGCCACCAAAGAAACACCTAGAGCATATTTTTTAGTTGCCTCTATTCCTTTTTCTAAGCTAATTTTTAAGGCGGTCATGTTTAACATACTCGGTGTTATAGAGCCTGCAAAAGAGAAGAAAAATCCGAAGAAAAAAAGGGAAATAAAAATCATTTATAAAAAAATAAGTTTGGTAAATATCCCTTTAAAAAATAAGGTGTACAAAAAAAACGCATCAAAAAATTTGATACGTTTATATACTTTAACCTCTAAATTTTGTGCTATTTATACAACACCTTGCGCCAACATTGCGTCTGCAACCTTTACAAAACCTGCAATATTTGCACCTTTAATATAATCGATTGTTCCGTCTTCGTTTTCACCGTATTGTACACAAGAATCATGAATGTCTTCCATAATATCTTTTAATTTATCATCTACCTCTTTACGAGACCAACTTAAACGTAATGAATTCTGACTCATTTCTAAACCAGACGTTGCAACACCACCCGCGTTACTAGCTTTTCCTGGAGCAAATAAGATTTTTGATTTTTGAAATTCGTGAATTGCTTCTGGCGTAGATGGCATATTTGCTCCTTCAGAAACACACATACAACCATTTGCAATTAATGCTTTTGCTTCGTCTCCATTTAATTCATTTTGAGTTGCACATGGCAAAGCAATATCACATTTTACAGACCAAGGTCTTTCTCCTTCAATAAATTTTGCATTTGGATACTTGGCTACGTATTCACTAATTCTTCCACGTTTTTCGTTTTTAATAAACATAACGTGTTTTAATTTTTCTGAATCGATACCGTCTGCATCATGAATATATCCTTGAGAATCTGATAATGTTAAAACAGTGGCCCCTAATTCTATCGCTTTTTCCGCAGCGTATTGTGCTACATTTCCAGAACCAGAAATAACTACTTTTTTACCTTTAAAAGAATCGTCTTTGCGCATTAACATGTTTTGCGCAAAATATACCGTACCATATCCTGTTGCTTCTGGTCTGATTAAAGAACCTCCCCAAGAAGCACCTTTACCGGTTAAAACACCCGTAAACGTGTTGTTTAATTTTTTGTACATACCAAACATAAACCCGATTTCTCTTGCCCCAACACCAATATCTCCGGCAGGAACATCTGTATTATGTCCAATATGTCTATATAGTTCACTCATAAAAGCGTGACAAAAACGCATAATTTCATTATCTGATTTTCCTTTCGGATCAAAATCAGAACCTCCTTTTCCTCCACCCATTGGCAAGGTTGTTAAAGAGTTTTTAAAGACTTGTTCAAAAGCTAGAAATTTTAGAATACTTGCATTCACCGAAGGGTGAAAACGCAAACCACCTTTATAGGGTCCTATTGCAGAATTCATTTGAATTCTATACCCTCTATTTACTTGTATTTCACCAGCATCATCTACCCAAGAGACTCTAAAAGAAATTAATCTTTCTGGCTCTACCATTCTTAATAAAATGTTTTTTCCACTATAAATATCGTTATTTGCGATATACGGAATTACAGTTTCTGCAACTTCTTGCACCGCCTGTAAGAATTCTGGCTCATGGTTATTTCTTTTTGTAACCATTTCCATAAACTCATTTATCTTTAATTCTTCTTTTTTAACCATATTTTTTAGGAATTTAATAAAATTTACCGGACACAAAGATAGTTAATTTCTGAATCCGCAATTAAAAAAACAATAATTATTTATTCCTCAAATCACCTTATTTCAATCGATTTCGAAAGCACATATTGTTTTATTGACTTTAGGTAGATAAAACGCTAAAAAAAACACTAAATTTGTACCTTAATTTTACCCAAAAATGTTAGATAAAGTAAAAGAGCTTATTGGTGATGTACAGGCTTTTAAGGCAAACACCAAAGATGAAGTAGAAACATTTAGAATTAAGTTTTTAGGAAGCAAGGGTTTGTTAAAAGACCTTTTTGCAGAATTTAAAAATGTAGCTCCTGCGTCTCGTAAAGATTTCGGTCAAGCTTTAAATACCTTAAAGAAGTCTGCAGAGGATAAAGTTGCAGAATTAACAGATACTTTAGAAAGTGGTTCAAAAGATAAGTCTTTTTATGGTGATTTAACGCGTCCGTCTGAACCAATTAATCTAGGTTCTAGACACCCTATTTCATTGGTAAGAAATCAAATTATTGAAGTTTTTAATAGAATTGGTTTTACGGTTTCTGAAGGTCCAGAAATTGAAGATGATTGGCATAACTTTACAGCATTAAACCTGCCAGCACATCATCCTGCAAGAGACATGCAAGACACTTTCTTTATTGAACAAAATCCAGATATTTTATTAAGAACACATACTTCTTCTGTACAAGTGCGTTATATGGAAGAGAATAAACCACCTATTAGAACAATTTCTCCTGGTCGGGTTTTTAGAAATGAAGATATTTCTGCAAGAGCACACTGTATTTTTCATCAAGTAGAGGGTCTGTATATAGATACAGATGTTTCTTTTGCTGATCTAAAACAAACGCTTTTATACTTTACAAAAGAAATGTTTGGAAAGTCTAAAATTAGATTACGCCCTTCATATTTCCCGTTTACAGAGCCAAGCGCAGAAGTAGACATCTATTGGGGGTTAGAGACAGAAACAGATTATAGAATTACAAAAGGAACCGGTTGGTTGGAAATTATGGGCTGTGGTATGGTAGATCCTAACGTGCTAAAAAATGCAAACATAGATCCAACAAAATACTCTGGTTACGCTTTTGGAATGGGGATAGAACGTATTGCAATGTTGCTGTATCAAATACCAGACATTAGAATGTTTTACGAAAATGACAAACGTTTCTTGGAACAATTTAAATCCGTTATATAATGAACTATTTTACACAGATTTGGGACGAAGAAAGAGACGATGAATATGCAAGTTGGGGAACCTCTACTTGGTATTTTGAAACGAATACTGCTAATGAAGTTTTAAAACAAATTACAGTTTATAAAAACGGAAAGGTTACAAAATACGATTTAGAGAAGCAAGAAGACGAATTTGGTGGTTTGTGTGAAGGAGCATTAACCATTGATGATTGTGATGGCGATGTAGTTTCTAAAGAAACTTTTTATACCCTTTGGTAAATTATATAGACTCTTAAATAAGTACTACTTAGTTGAAAAAAGACATACAAATACCTGAAGTTACCGGTGTAGAAATGGCAATGGTTTATGAATACAACGATATTTATAAAACGGATGACTGGAATGTTTACCTTATTAACAATAAAAGCGTGCCTTTAGAAATGCTTGTAATTGTTTCTCAGGGTTTTTCTGCAACAAAAACAACCTCTTTATTGCGTAAAAAACTAGCCATTTTACCAGCAAACTCTTTTGCTAAAATTGAGTATATTCAACCAGAACTATTCAAGCTCAACAACCGTTTTCAAGTTACTTTTTTCGAAGGAAACACCTTGTGTGAAAAAACATTTATCTTCGAAGAAAACACGGTTAAAGAAAGCGCCTTACGCGCCATTGACGAAATTAAAAAGCGAGGTGTTTTAGCAAAATAACAGTATCACCCAAAAAAACCAATAATTAAATACATAAAAACCGTAACCGCGCCGCCAATAAGTGCATATGGTAATTGTGTTTTTACGTGATCTATGTGGTCGCTAGCAGAAGCCATAGAAGAAATAATAGACGTATCTGAAATTGGCGAACAATGATCTCCAAAAATTCCCCCACCTAAAGTTGCAGCAACAATAATCGTTATATCAGAACCGTGCATATTTGCCATTGGAATTGAAATTGCCAACATAATTGCGAAAGTTCCCCAAGAAGTTCCTGTAGAAAATGCAATAAAAGAACTCACTATAAAAACTACTGCGGGTAATAATTCTGGAGACAACCAGCTTTCTGTAATATTAGCGACATAATTACCTGTATCTAAAACCTTACAAGCGTCTCCAATAGCAAACGCTAACAACATTAACAACGCTAACGGCATAAGCTCGCTAATTCCTTTTAACGTTAAAGTAACCGCTTCTTTTGGCTTCATAATACCTTGTATGAAATACATAATCATAGCAACTAATAAAGCGGTAATTACCGCATATAAAACAGAAGAAGACCCAGAACCTTTGCCGATGGCTTGTGAAGCGTGATTTAACAAAGAAGATGCGTTTTCAACAGCGCCCCAACCTGTATAAATTAAATTAATTGGCATCATAAAAACCATCACCAAAAGCGGTACAATCATGTTGTAAGCCTTTGCTTCAATTCCTTCTTTTGGCGGAAATGAAGTTACGGCGTCTGAAACCATAGGCTTCGAATTAGGGTTCATTAACGCACCGGTTTCTTTGGTTCTTTTTTCGGCCTTTTTCATCGGTCCAAAATCTTTTTTTGTAAGAATAACAATGAAAACAATGGCAATTGCTAACAACGGATAAAAGTTATATTTAATAGACGCTATCATCACCGAAAACGGTTGTTCTATTCCTTGTGTTAGCAATAATCCCATAATAAATGCACCCCAGGCATTAAAGGGGATTAAAATAGAAGATGGTGCAGAACTAGAATCTGCTATATACGCTAGTTTTTCTCTAGGAATTCCTAATTTATCAAAAATAGGTCTGTATAAAGTACCAACAGTTAAAGAACTTATACTGGTTTCTACAAATAAAAGTAAGCCCGTACATGTTGCTAATACCTGAACCATTACCCTGCTATACCCCGATTTCTTTTCTTCTAATTTTACTAACTTTCTGTTTATAATATTAATAAAACCCTCTACACCTCTAGAGTATTGTATAAAAATTAGCAACGCACCCACTAAAGCACTAAACATAATGGTTCTTGTGTTTCCTTTAGATTGAAAAACATTTACCATGCCCTCAATCATTGCCAAGGTTCCTGCTAATGGATTCCAACCTTCCACAATTAACCAAGAAAACCAAATACCAAACAAAAGAGCTATGTAAACTTGCTTTGTTTTCAAAGCTAAAATAATAGCAACAATTGGAGGTATTACTGAAAGAAACCCATATTCCATATAAAGAAATTTTAATTTGGTTAAAGATAATAATTAAAACAACAACTTATAATAGACATAGCAACAACCGCTATAATTTCTAATTATAAAATAAAAAAAACCAAAACAGATTGTTTTAGTTTTTTAATTTAAAATTTAATTAACTAGAAACTATAATCTTATTTACGAACCTCTTCTTTCCTTTTTGAAGCCTAAACAAGTAGATTTGTTTCGTGTCGTAATGAATATAATGTTTATAATAAGTAACACCTCTAAAAAGTTATATCATTGATTGGCTTAGTCTTAAAAAACTCAGATACCTTGATGTTGTAAAAACCATTGGAGGGTGCTTTTCTATAATCTTCTACCTGAAAACCTCCAATAATATAAAGTTTTCCGTTGCTAAAATGCATCTCAGAACCCTTTAATTTTAGGTCTATATTATACTCTTTTAAAGCTTTTGTTTTTGGATTGAATGTTATTATTTTACCATCTTCTTGTAAGTATATAAATTCTTTATCCTTCGTTATTGCTGGTTTTCTCATCTCCCTAAAAAGAGCGCCTTCTTTTTTCCATTGTGCTGTTTTTAGGTCGAAAGATTCAATCTCTGTCAGACCCTTCTTACTATAACCACCAAATAAATACAATTTGTCTTCAAAAACAATACCTGTAACTTCTTTGCTTTTAGATATTTTGGTTAGTAAATACCAATAACCAGATTCTAAATCAAAAAAATGGATTTTATTAGAATATTTCAGGCGCCCGTTTTCGTGTTTTTTTATGGAGCCGCCAAAAACCAACACTTTATTCTCATAAATAGCCGCTCCAAAGTTTACTGCTTGATGTGGGTTTGATTCGTCTAACTTAATTGATAAATCTTTTAATGACACAAGCTCTATTTGAGAAGATAATAACTCTCTAGATTTTTTTTTAGACAACATCTTGCCGCCGATTAAAAGAACAGTGTCTTTATAAGTTAAGGCTTTGTGATACGCTCTTTTAATCACTTTTCCTTTTTCGATGCTCCATTTTTTATTGGAAATATGGTACGCTTGAACAGCTCCTAAATAGTTGTTAAAACTAATTGGTTTTGGCTTTTGTAAAAACTGCATGATTTCTCTTTCGTTGCTATACTGAACCTGACTTAACCCTTCCTTATTTTTTTCATATTCACTAGAGGTGTCTCCTCCAAAAACATAAATTTTATCATCATTTATAACAGATGCAAATGCATATACTGCTTTTGGTAAGTCTAAAAGCTTTTTAAAACCAATGGTTTTTTTAAGACCCCTGTTTGTATAAATTTCTATACCCTTTAGAGTTTCTTGTTTTTCTTTCAAAAAAACAATTTTTGGCGTAATCCCTTTTTCAAATACAATTTTTTTTGTTTCGTAATTAAGGTGTGTTACAGAAAAAGAAACGCTTTTTAACTGATTTAAACGGAAAGAAAACTCCCCTTTTTCGTTCGAATAAATGGTTTCGTCTATAAAAAAAATATGTGCTTTTTCTATTGCTGTATTTGTATTGTAATCTAAAACCTTTAGAGTAACTTTTTGAGAAAAAAAAGCAGTTGAATACAGTAAAAAACAAAAGATGTAGGAATTTTTCATAAAATATTTTTCTAATTATACATCAAAAATTATGCCTTAAAAAGAACGTATTATGTTTCTTTTTCGTTTTCTTCAATTTCTTTTGTTAGGTCTAAATCTAATAACACTGGATTTACAATACCGGTTGTTACTACTGTAATTATTGTCATGGTTCCACCAAAAACAACAGCGGCTGCGGGTCCAATTAACTTCGCTGCTAAACCACTTTCAAAAGCACCTAACTCATTAGAAGATCCAACAAACATAGAATTTACAGAAGAAACCCTACCACGCATGTCGTCTGGTGTTTTTAATTGTAAAATGGTTTGTCTAATTACCATAGAAATTCCGTCTGCAGCACCACTTAAAAACAAAGCCAATACACTTACCCAAAAAAGAGAAGACAGCCCAAAAGCAATAATACTTAATCCAAAGATAAGAACAGAAATTAGCATTTTTTTACCTGTGTTTTTATTAATGGGTATATAGGTGGTTAAAAACATAGTTACAATACTTCCCATAGAAATAGAAGCATTTAAAATACCAAAACCTTCAGGCCCAACCTTTAAAACGTCTTGAGCAAAAACAGATAAAATAGCAACAGTTCCGCCAAATAAAACAGCAATCATATCTAGGGTTAACACCCCTAAAATTGCCTTGTTTTGAAAGACAAAACGAACCCCTACTTTTAAACTATCCTTCATTGGCTCACCAATTTTTTTATTTAAAATCGGTTTCTTTTTAATCAAAAAGATACAAATTAAAGACAAGATAACTAAGACAAAAACAAGGCACAGTGTTTTATCTACACCAATAATACCTATTAAGAAGCCCGCAGTAAGTGCACCAGAAACAGATGCGGTCTTCCAGGTACTTGTGCTCCAGGTTGCCGCATTGTGATAGATTTTTTTAGGAACCAACAACGCTACTAAAGAAAAAATTGTGGGGCCGAAAAACGCGCGCAAGAACCCGCCAAAAAACACCAACCCGTAGATTGAATATAAAACTGAATTTACAGACCAACCAGCAATAATGCTTTCTGAGGTTAATAGAAACAAGCCTAAACTAATTAAAGAAAAGGCAGCGGTGCAAATAGCTAGTAAGTTTCTTTTTTCTCTTTGATCTACAACATGCCCTGCAAATAAAGCCATTGAAAAAGCCGGAATAATTTCCATTAAACCAATAATTCCTAAGGAAAGCGGGTCTTTAGTAATGGAATACACCTGCCACTCTATTACAATAAACTGCATAGACCAACCAAAAACTAAAAGAAACCGTACGAATAAAAAAACATTAAACTCTTTTATTCTAAGTGCCGCATAGGGGTCTTGTTTACTCATATGCTACTTCAATTTCATATCCATTAAAATAGCAAAAGTTTGATTAATATCTTTTTCTTTTACAACAATTGTCATTTCGTTTGTAGTAGAAATAATTTCTTGTAAAGAAATGTCTGCCCAAGCTAGTTGCTTTAAAATAAAATAATAAATACCCGATTGTTCTTGGTTTTCTTTTGGAAGTTTTATTGTTAAAGAGGCTAATTCTAAAACGTTCGCTATTAAATTTTCTTTTTCGAAAATTTCATTTACAAAAGGTTGTAGGTTTTTACTAATAACAATATTTGTTTCAAAAATACCTTGAGAAACTGTTAAGAAATAATCTGAACTTTCTGAAGATTTGGTTAAAATCTTTGCAATTTCTTTTAACAGTGATGGTGTGTTTTTAAAAGTAAAATCACATAAGTCTGACCGTACAATTACATCTCCTAAATCTAATGCTAATTTTTTAATGTTTTTTCTAATACGCAACTCGCTTGCCGGAGACAACCTGTTAATTGCCATCATTACCGCACCCACCTTAACATCTTTCTTTAAAGCCTCAGACACTTCTGGTAAAATAATTCTTGCCAAAGAAGAAACGTTTATTAGTTTCTCGTTTAAAGCCTCCTCTATAAAAGGTGTTTTTCGAATAGTCGCCTCTACAACTTCTTGTATTGTTTTCATTGTAATTGTTTAATAAAACGTAATAATGTTCAAAATTAAACAATTAATCTAATATATTCGTCAACTTTTCGAATTCTTTTTTTGCGTTTATGTGATTGTACAGTACGTTATAAACAGCATTAATAATTGGTGTGTCTGCGCCATTTTCTTCCTTCATTTTAAAAGCGCTATTTATTGCATAATATCCTTCTGCAATCATACTCATCTCCATTTGAGCAGATTTTACAGTGTATCCCTTTCCAATCATATTACCAAACTGTCTGTTTCTACTAAAAACAGAATAACCCGTAACCAATAAATCTCCTAAATAAGCAGAGTTATTAATGTTCCTTTTCATTTTATGTACTTTTTTAATAAAGCGTTTCATTTCTCTAATTGCGTTGCTCATTAAAACTGCTTGAAAATTATCGCCATAACCTAAACCGTGTGCAATTCCGGCCGCAACTGCATATATGTTTTTTAACATCGCGGCATATTCTGTGCCAATAATATCGTCGGAGATCTTAGTTCTTATGTACCAGCTTTTTAAAGAATTGCTCATAAATTCTGCATGCTCTTCATTCTGACTGGCAATTGTTAAATAAGACAACCGCTCCATTGCAACTTCTTCTGCGTGGCAAGGTCCGGTTATTACGCCAATATTTTCGAAGGGAACAGCGTGCTCTTTATGAAAGTGTTCGCCAACAATTAAGCCTGTTTCTGGCACAATTCCTTTAATTGCAGAAAAAATGATTTTATTTTCTAATGGTTCTGTTAGGTTTTTAAGTTCACTTATTAAAAAAGCAGACGGAATTGCGAAAATAAGTACGTCATAATTAGAAACAATACTATTAATGTCGTTTGACAAATCTAACTGATCTGCATACACATCTGCTGCTCTAAGGTATTTTGGATTGTGGTTGTTTTCCTTTATATGTTCTATTGCAAAACCACTTCTCATATACCAACCAACCATGTTTGAGTTTTCTGATAACATCTTTACAATTGCAGTAGCCCAACTTCCTCCACCTAAAACCGCTATTTTTTTCTGATCATTCATCAATCCTTCGTTTAAGCTTCAAAAGTAATAAAATTAGTGTCTAATGATATATCCTAATCCGAATTATTATATTTGTAGTAAATTATTTACTAAAAATGAACGTACAAATTATCAATAAATCGAAACACGCAACACCTAATTACGAGACCGATGGCGCTGCAGGAATGGATTTAAGAGCAAATATAGAAAGTAGTATTGTATTACAGTCCTTAGAAAGAGCTGTTGTAAAAACGGGTTTATTTATAGCTTTACCTATTGGTTTTGAAGCACAGGTAAGACCAAGAAGCGGTTTAGCGGCTAAAAAAGGAATTAGTGTTTTAAATTCTCCAGGAACTATAGATGCAGATTACAGAGGAGAAATTGGTGTAATTCTTGTAAACCTTTCTAAAGAAGCGTTTGTTATAAATGATGGTGAAAGAATAGCACAATTGGTTATTGCAAAACACGAACGCGTAAACTGGCAAGAAGTTACTCTTTTGTCTGAGACAGAGCGTGGCGCCGGTGGTTTTGGAAGCACGGGTGTCTAAAAATTATAGTTTTTTATAAATTTGACTCATCTTTCGAACAGCTACGTGTAAAAAATCAAAAGTTAAAAAAACATGAGAATGATAGTTATATCCTAGTTTTTTATAAAATTGAAATGCTTTTGATTGGGCGTCCATAGCGTCTAACCAAATAATTTCAGATCCTTTTTGTATTGCTTTCGCATCCAACCAAGCAAGTAGTGTTTTACCGATTCCGTTTCCTTGAAATTTTGGATGAAGATAAATTCTGTGTAGTTTTAATTGATTTTGATTTGACAAACCAGTCAGTTTTTCATCCCAGATAAATCTAAAGTTACCAATAACCTTATTGTTAAAAAAAATAAAATAATCTTCAGAATTTTCTTCTAAAAGCTCCTTTAAAATAATCTTTTCGCAATATTGAGTATTTACATACCAGTCTCCTTGATCAGTCCAAAAATGACCGTAAGCCAGTGGATAAATCTCTTTCATTAGCACAAAAAGAGCTTTAGCATCTGAACTTAAAACCGGTTTTAATTGTAAGTTTTCTGTTATATTAATCATCTCTTAAATATAAAAAACCGCTATAGATTGATTAATTCTATAGCAGTTTATTAAAAATAAATAGAACCTTTAAAATTTATTCTTGGTTTTCAATAGCCTCTTTTATTTTTCCTTCAAGTTCTTCAGCTAACTCGGGGTTGTCTTTAATTAAACCTTTTACCGCGTCTCTACCTTGTCCTAATTTTGTTTCTCCGTAACTAAACCAAGAACCGCTTTTCTTAACAATACCCAACTCTACACCAATATCTAAAATCTCACCAACCTTAGAGATACCTAACCCATACATAATGTCAAATTCTGCAATTTGAAATGGTGGCGCCACTTTGTTTTTTACAACTTTAACTTTTGTACTGTTTCCAATAACCTTGTCTCCGTCTTTAATTTGTGTCCTTCTTCTAATATCTAAACGCACAGAAGCGTAAAACTTTAATGCATTACCTCCCGTTGTTGTTTCTGGGTTTCCAAACATTACGCCAATCTTTTCTCTTAATTGGTTGATAAAAATAACAGTACATTTTGTCTTCGAAATAGTTCCTGTTAATTTACGTAATGCTTGTGACATTAAACGTGCGTGTAATCCCATTTTAGAATCACCCATTTCACCTTCAATTTCTGCTTTTGGAGTTAATGCTGCTACAGAATCGATTACAACAATGTCTATTGCGCCAGAACGAATTAAGTTTTCTGCAATTTCTAATGCTTGCTCACCGTGATCTGGTTGCGAAATAATTAAATTATCTATATCTACGCCTAAGTTTTCTGCGTAAAATTTATCGAAAGCGTGCTCGGCGTCAATAAAAGCTGCAATTCCACCAGCTTTTTGAGCCTCTGCAATTGCGTGAAGCGTTAAGGTTGTTTTACCTGAAGATTCTGGACCATATATTTCAATAACCCTTCCTCTTGGATATCCACCAACACCTAGAGCTAAATCTAACCCTAAAGAACCAGATGAAATTGCATCTATCTCTTCGGTTACTACATCACCTAACTTCATTACAGCCCCTTTTCCGTATGTTTTGTCTAACTTATCTAATGTAAGTTGAAGAGCTTTTAACTTTGCTGTTTTTTCTTTATCTGCCGCCATTAATATTGCTTGTTTTATTTTTAAATAAGATCGACAAGTTACAAAAATCTAAGATTAATTTCCTAAAAAATAACACTGAAATTTATACTATTTTTACAAAAAGTTTACAAAAAATGAATTCTGTAGTGTATTTAAAAAACGATAATTGCGCGGTCGCAATAGAAAAAGGTGAATTCATTAGTTTTAAAAAAGAAGGTGTAGAATACATTCATCAAAAAGGAGAGAAGGGTTGGGGTAATTCTGATATTGAAATGTTTCCTGTTATTGGACCCACTTCTAAAAACAAATATACAGTGCATACTAAAAAAGGAGATGCTACTCAAGACCAACATGGTTTACTGAGAGAGCTTGAATATATTTTAGTTTCTTCAGATGAAAAAGCAGCTCACTTTATAAAAAAATATCAAAAAAACACTAAAATACATAACAGTAAATTTCCAAAAAAATCTACAGAAAAAGATCTTTCTTGGCCTTTTGATTTTACGTTTGAAAAAAAGTTTCTCATAGAAAATAATACTTTAAAAATAGATTTTATAATTACCTCTATCAAAGGAATGCCATATATGTTAGGGTATCATCCTGCCTTTTTACTATCTAATTCTGGAAAAGAAACATTAATTGTTAATGGTAAAAAAATTACACTTTCTGAAATTCAAGACACAGGGCACAATGCATATCCTGTTTTGAATACTGAAAAAATTGTATTAGAAAACATAAATAGAAACCATTTAGAAATTTCTACCACAGGTTTTAATAACTTTATGTTGTGGACACAGGTTGAAAACATGCTTTGTATAGAGCCTATTACACAATATACCTCCTATACAGATCAAAAGTTTTCTGAAGATAATATGCGCATCTCTGAAGGAAAAAATTATTTTTCTTTTAAAATTAAAATTTTATAGTTTGATAGAAAAGCACCGTCATTTTATAATTCATAAACCTTGGGGAATGATTTCTCAATTTGTAAATCCCGCAAAACGGAAGAAAAAATTATTGGGAGAATTATATGGTTTTCCTCAGGGCACAATGGCTATTGGTCGTTTAGATGTGGCTTCTGAAGGGTTGCTTTTATTAACAACAGACGGCAAAGTATCTGCTAAAATTAGAAGTAATAAATATGAAAAAGAATATTATGTACAGGTAGATGGGTTGGTTACAGAAAATCAAATTAAACAATTAAGAAAAGGGGTACAGATTAGTGTTAAAGGAGAAAAATATATAACAAATCCAGGAAAAGCTTTTTGTATTGAAGATCCTAATTTTCCACTAAGAAGTCAAAAAATTAGAGATGATAGGCATGGACCAACAAGTTGGATTTCTATTATTATAAAAGAAGGTAAATTTAGACAGGTTCGTAAAATGACAGCAGCTGTTAATTTACCAACACTACGTTTAATTAGGGTTAGAGTTGGAAATATAAAGTTAGGGGAATTAAATATTAGTGGAATAAAAGAAGTTTCTTCTTTACTGTAGCTGTCTCTTATACACATCTCCGAGCCCACGAGACCTCTCTACA
>CAJXTJ010000029.1 GCA_913061165.1 uncultured Polaribacter sp. | reverse complement strand
GAGTCGTCGGCAGCGTCAGATGTGTATAAGAGACAGCTCCATTAACTCTCGAGCAAAATTCTCGTTAGGTCTCTTCTTAACATTTTGTTTGTTATTAAGGTATTTACTCATTGAAGCTTCTTTTGCAATCGCTTTTACAAAATTTCTAAAATCGCCTAAAGCATGTCTTCTTAAGGTGTTATTGTAATGTTGAATATGAAAAATATTATTATCTCTACAAACAAATATATTTGCCCAAAATAATGTCATTTTTTCACGTAATATAGAAGTTGGTTCAGACAATCTATCAATCCAAGCATGATTTAAGTCCTTTACTTTTTGCCGGCCTTTTTGTCTCAACTTTTGAAAAGCAGCCTCACCCATCTCCTTTTTTAATACTTTTGGATTTTTGCTTTTTATAGGATTAAGTT
Source organism: uncultured Polaribacter sp. (assembly GCA_913061165.1). Taxonomy (GTDB): domain Bacteria; phylum Bacteroidota; class Bacteroidia; order Flavobacteriales; family Flavobacteriaceae; genus Polaribacter. The sequence goes on along the minus strand of CAJXTJ010000029.1, from coordinate 18,064 downwards.
CGGAAAGATCAAGTTGTAATAAATTAACAACCTTGGACTTGGAAAATATGCTAGTGATTATGTTTGATTTAGAATCTGATTTAAGATTATCTAATTCACTAATGCTTATACCAAAACCTACTCGCAAATATAAATGTTGAATATGTTGTTGTTTCATTCTCAAGTAAATTATAACTATAAGACTCTAATTATTATAAAACGTTTAATTCGAAATCATATCTACAGTGGCAACGGTTCTAAATCCTAGATGATCTGAACCAGAATCTATAGCAACACCCATTTTTGAAGAAATCCTAAAACTAGCACAATACGATTCATGACATAAAAAAGAACCACCTTTCATTACATGTTCTACTTGATTCGGATTCGCGGGACTGTATGATTTTTTAGCCCCTGTAGGATTCATAATTACCTTAGAAACATCTAATTCTTTATAATGGTTCACATTAAATAAGTCTGCTGTAAGTTCCCAAACATTTCCTGCCATATCATAGATACCAATGCTGTTCGCTGGATATGATTTTACGGGCGCAATTAACTTAAAACCGTCTATAGATTCGTTTTTTGTAGGAAAAACGCCTTGCCAAGTATTTGCATTTGAGTTTAAAATGGTGGGGTTATCTCCCCACGTAAAAATGGCCCTATTATTTGTTCCTTGCGCTGCAGCTTCCCATTCTGCTTCCGTTGGCAAGCGTCTATTCGCCCATTTACAGTAAGCTAAAGCATCCTCTAAAGCAATATGCACAACAGGAAAATTATCTTTATCTTTAATTGTAGAATCTGGTCCTTCTGGATGTTTCCAGTTCGCGCCAATTTTCCATACCCACCATTGAAAATAATTGTTCATATTTACAACCGCATTTATATTTTTATTAAAAATTAAACTTCCAGGTTGTAAAATAGAATCGTGCGGTTTTAGTGTGTTTTTAGGAAGCTGCTTTTTCATCTCTTCCCAATCGATTGGTCTTTCTGCAATTGTAATATACTTAGTAGCATCTATAAACTGCTTAAATTGTTTATTCGTTACTTCTGTAGCGTCTATAAAAAAACCATCAACCCTAACTTCATGAGCAGGTTTTTCCCTTGGCATTGCAAAATTATCTGACTGTTTGGCTCCTTGTAAAAAGGTCTTACCATTTACCCAAACCATACCATCGGGACTATTAAATTCTTTTTGGTTCTTGATTTCAGTAATTTTATTCGCTTCTTTTTTACAAGCAACAATTGCTATTAAAATTATAAAGCTAAGGATACTTATTTTTTTATTATTCATTTAATATTTTTCATAGTTCGTTAAATCATTCAACTTATAAATTTTAACTATTAAAGTAACTCTTAAAAACTATACTTTCCAGAACGCTTCAATTTCTTCAAGAGATTTTCCTTTTGTTTCTGGGATAAATTTATAGGTAACAATCATTATTATTACGATAAATATAGTAAATATAAAATATGGTAATGAACCGTTCCAAGTGGTACCATTATTTACTTCACTATCCATAACTATTGGAAAAGATTGCGAAACTACATAATTTGCAGCCCATTGAGCAGCTACAGCTACAGACATCGCTACGCTGCGTATTTTATTTGGAAACATTTCTGAAAGCAATACCCAAACAACAGGCCCCATTGATAGTGCAAATGATGCTATGAAAATTAACACACCTAATAATGATAAGAACCCAACAGATTGCTGCTGTAAAGTAATCCCTAGTAATAAAAACCCAACGATCATCCCAATAGAACCAATGTATAATAATGGCTTTCTTCCAAATTTATCTACCGTGAACATCGCAACAAATGTGAATATAAGGTTCACAAATGCTAATAATATTTGTTGTGCCAAAATATCTTCTTTACCAAAACCAAGTGCTTTTTCAAAAATATCGGCACCATAATATAATACGGCGTTTATCCCTGTAAATTGTTGTAAAACAGAAAGTACTGTTCCAATAACTATAATTCCAATTATTAGTTTTGAAAAGTAGTTCACTTTATTATTAGTACCGCTTGTTTTAAGAGATTTTTTTATAGCTTCTATTTCTTTATTTGCTTGATCTGCGCCATGTATCTTAGTTAAGATAACTAATGCCTCATCATCATTCCCTTTAAGAGCTAACCATCGGGGACTTTTTGGAACAAAAAACAATAATATCAAGAATAAGCAACTTGGAATTAACTCTGACCAAAACATGTATTTCCAGCCAAAGGCTATATTTTCTAATTCAGATAAATTATTTCCAATAAAATAGGTAGCTAAAAACACAACAAAAAAGCCAATAACGATAGCAAGTTGATAGTACGTAACCATTTTTCCTCTTATATCACTTGGTGCAATTTCGGCGATGTACATAGGTGCATTCATAGAGGCGATACCAATACCCAATCCTCCAATAATTCTAAAGAAAACCAATAAAGAAACAGACTCTGAAAAAATAGATGGCAAACCAGAACCAAAGGCCGACAAAGAAAACAGTATCGCTGAAATTATTAAAGAGTGCTTTCTCCCAAACCTGATGCTTAAAGGACCAGCTGCAATAGCTCCAACTAGACAGCCTAACAAAGCACTTCCAACAACCCAACCTTTCATTGCTGAATCCAAATCAAAATGTTTACTTAAGTAAAATTGAGCGCCATTAATAACACCTGTATCATATCCAAATAGTAATCCGCCTAAAGCAGATACTGCCGTTATTAATAATAAAAAAATTTTTTTATTCATTTTTAATTTTTTGATAATAAGTTAATAGCTTTATATGCTGGAGTTGGTTTAAAATCTGAATCATAAATAGAGTGAAATGCTCCTTCTTTCCCTTTTTTTGTTCGAACAGCCATATCCCAAAAATTCAATGTTACAACCCCAGATTTGATTTTCTCTCTTAAAATATTTACAATTTTCGTATAGATTTCAGCTTGTTTTTGATGTTCTTCTGACAATTTATTATTGTCTTTAACAAAGTAGTCTAGTTCAGTAATATGGAATTCTAAGTTATTTTTATGAGCCCAGCCTATTAAGTCAGAAAGCTTTCTTAGTTCTTCATCTGTGTTTTCTAAAATAGCTTTAGTCGAAGCACTCAGTCCAATATGAGCTTGCCAACCAATACCATCAACCCGATACCCTTTAGAACGAATATAAAGTATGGTTTCCTTGACTTTATCCCACATGAAACTTTCCATACCTGCATTATGGTTGTAAACTAACTTGATATTTGTAGCGTATTTTGTTGCAATTTCAAAAGCTTTTAATATGTATAGTGGACATCCATTATCATCTAATCCTATTTTTAGCCAAGGGTTCTCCCATTTATTAGTGCCTTTTTTTGGTCCAAACCACTTTCCGTTTGGAAGTATAGTTTCATTTACCACATCCATCCATTTTACTGTAGGTTCTTTATTAAATTTTTTGGCAAATGCTGTTGTAAATTCAATCATATTTGTCTCCAATTCTTCAATAGTTCTATGGTCTTCTTTTACCCATTTCGATGCCTGAGGAGAGATAGGTCCGTGCAAACGCACTTGTAAATTGTGTTTTTTAGAAAAAGTGATAAAATCATCTATTTGTTGCCAATTCCAAACAGTTGGCTTTGGATGAACTCTTGACTGTTTTGCTGCGTTTGCAGGCGTTAAATAGTTAAAATCTTTTAAAAAAAGTTTTTCTTTAATAGTGTTTAGCTCTCTATAATTTAAAGTAGCACCGACAATTAAATTAGAAGAATCTTTAGATTGAGTATAAGCTTTAAAATTTAGCAGTAAAAATAATAAAAATAGATTTGTGAATAATTTCATTCCTTAATTTTAAAATAGATTTAGTTATTATTTAGTTCACTCATTTTCCCCTTTTCTAATTTATTAATCTGAGCAATTTAAATCTTTCTCTTGGCTGTTTTCGGAAGGTTTTTACCTTTAGTTTGAGCTGCATTATGAGCGTATTTTTCAGATAAAGTTTCCAGTAAAAACTGCCCTTTAGTATTGGTTAAACGCATCGTATTAATTATGAATTCTGAAATAACCTGAGCCCGTTTATACGTGTTGTTGTTTTTAACTTTATCGAGATTTTTTAATCTTTTCTCCAGCAGTTTTAGAGGCAACTAATTGGTCTTTAAAATAGCGTTCCGCTAACATTTGATGAGTAATTTTTATTTGCTTATATTCTTCATTATCGATTTTATTTTCAGTTTCTAAAGGATCGTTTATATAATCATACAATTCCTCTGCATGAATATCTTCCTTAAAAATAGGCACTGTGCTTTTTTTCTTATTGATCCACACAGTATATCTATATTCTTTAGTTCTAAAACTATACCCCATTTTATTTTTTCTTGGGTATTGACTAACTGCATATGTTTTTGAGGTATTCAATTCTCCTTTTATTTGTGCTTTTAAGCTTACACCATCTAATTTTTTTGGAATTCCTATGTTTGCTAAATCACTTAATGTTGGAAATAAATCTACAAACTCAGTTGGGGAATTTATTTTATATCCTTTATTAATTCTTGGGTCATAAATAACTAAAGGAGAACGAGTTGCCTGCTCAAAATTAGAATGTTTATTCCACAAACTATGATCCCCAAGATGATAACCATGGTCTCCCCAAATAACTATGATGGTGTTTTTGTCTAAATCTTTTTGTTTTAATTTATCAATGATTTTACCTATTTGCGCATCAATATAACTGGTGGCTGCGTAATAGCCATGAATTAGTTTTTTTTGAAGTTCTTTATCTAGCTCTAATAAATTATCATTATTTAATTTGTAAGTGATTTCTGGTGTTTTATATTTCTGCATTTCACCAGCCTTGTGATAGGAAACATCTACAGGGTTTTTAGCTTTTTTTTGATAAGCAGCCAACTTAATTTTACTTTCATCATACAGCTGCCAATACTTTCTTGGTGCAACGAAAGGCAAATGAGGGCGTTTAAAACCTACTGCCAGGAAAAATGGTTTTGAAGTATTCATTGTATCTAATAATTGAATACTCCTATTCGCAATTGCGCCATCAACATAAGCTCCATCAGGTACATCTGCCATTTCATATGGTGGCTTAAAGCGATCCGTAATATATTTATAAATTTTATTTTTTTCTATATTTTTTGCTAATGCTCTATTCTTAATACCATTTATAGTATTTAAATTTTCTTTATTTTGATAAAAACCTAATGCGGGTTTATTATATCCTTTTGGATATTTAAGCTCATTTTCTTTAATTGAAGGAATGCTCCAAGAAGGCTTATCTCTAAGATTATCGACACATCTTGGATCATAAATTTTACCCACACCAATAGTTTTATAACCACTTTGCTTAAAATATTGGGGAATTGTTAAAATAGTTGGATTTACATCTCGCATCTTAGTTTTTAGATCCCAAACCTTTGTATAATCAGGTCTTTTACCCGTAAGTAAACTTGCTCTAGAGGGTCCACAAATTGCCTGTTGCGTATGATTATTTAAAAAAGTTGTTCCATTCTTAGCAATGGCATCAATATTTGGAGTAACAGCAAAAGAATCTCCATAAATTCCTAAGGTTGGTTTTAAATCGTCAATCGCAATAAATAGGATATTTGGGTTTGATTGATCTTGTGCTTGAATTTTAATGATACTTAGTAGCATTAAATAAATAAACAAGTGTTTTCTCATAGTTGAAATTAGTTTAATACTTCTAAAAATTCTGTGTGCACTTATTTTATTTGAAAAAGCATAATTTAATTAATTATTAATTAATTCATTTGTATTAATTTCTGATTGTGGAATTGGCAAAGTCATTGTCCCTGTTGGGTCTGTACTTAAAAGAATATCAACAGAAGCTTTAAAACCAGGGTTTGTGTTAGTATTATGTGTCAAAATAGTATTGTTTAGAAAATAATCAAATCCACGTCTTCTGTTGTTGTGAGCATCTTCACCTTCACCAATTAATTCAAAACGATATTCATTCATTATAGCGCCTCTAAACTCTTCTTGCGAACCTAAAAAACCAACTTGAGGAGTCATCCCAACTCTGTTTAATACTTCTGTAACATAGCCTAATTGTTGTCCGTTTTGTAATTCGTTAGAAATTTCAGCAAGCATTAACAATAAGTCTGAATAACGATAAACAACTATATTTTGGCTGTTATATTGGTTACTATGAGTCGTATTTTTTTCAGCAAACTTAAAAAAGTAAGGATGACTTGCTCTTAAATTTGTACGGGTTGTAATCGCTGGATATGTACTTAACGCATTTCCATTATTTGCATTTGTGTAATCATATAAATACGTGGCGTCAATTCTTGGGTCATTTGGATAGGTATCTCTATGAATTTCAAAAACATCTGCATGAATCCTAAGCCATCCAAAAGCTTGAGCCACTTTATAGCCGTTTGGCGTGTAATTTCTTCCCATTTGAGAATTAGTGGCGTCTTGACTAAGTTGAAATTCAAAAATAGACTCAGAATTATTTTCATTAGAATCTGTAAATATGCTGCTATAATCAGCAACTAAAGAATATTGTCCATAAACTTTAATAGCTTCATCGAATGCCATTTGCCAATAATCCATTTCTGTTAAAGACTCTTCTCTTAAATCAGGATTGGTAGCTAATGCCATATACAATTTTGCTAATAACATATTCGCAGCATATTGTTTTGGATAGCCGATACCGCTTTTACCATTTATTAAACTAGCAGCCATTTTAGCATCACTAATAACTTGAGCATATACTTCCTTTGTTGTAGATTTTGCTTTATTTAGATTGTTTTCATCTGGAAGCTCCGTCCATAAAGGGATGTCTTTAAAAAGTCGAGTTAAATCAAAATATGCCCAAGCGCGCGCAAAGTATGCTTGTCCTTTTATATCGCTAAAGAGTAATTCATCATTTGTTATTGGGTTTTCAACTACTGTAATATTTTCAATAGCTGCATTTGTTTGCGCAATAGCACCATACAAACCTCTCCAAAACGCTTCTGAAACTTGATCTTGAATTGGGTTCAAGGCCATTAGACTACTATTGTGTGGATTGTTAACACTATTTCCTTGTCTGTGAGTTACAAAAAGTCCTGAAAAACCATTTATAACCCAATAACGTCTCTCCATTGAATCATACGTTGTTAGCTTTTGATAAATACCATCTAAAGCAGCGGATGCACTATCTGGATTATCATAAAGTGTGGCATCTAGAAATATTGGGTCTTCATCTAAGTTACATGAACTAGATAAAAAACCAAAAATCAATACTAAAATAAATTTTAAATTTTTCATGTGTTTCTGTTTTTTGTTTTTATAATTCAATTGTACTTAGAAATTAATGTTTAACCCTAATAAAATAGTTTTAGCATTTGGTGCGCCGTTCCAATCTACTCCATTTATAAGACCATTATATAAGAAGCTTGAAACCTCTGGATTATAACCACTATAATCTGTCCAAGTAAATAAATTTTGTCCAGCGACATATACATTAAGTCGTTCCATTAATGAACTGTTTTCTAAAGGAATATCGTAACTTACAGTTACATTATTTAATCTTAAATAACTACCATCTTCTATAATGCGGTCAGAAATTCCGATTGCTTGATTAGAAATCACATCATAACCTAATCTAGGATGTAGGTTTGATTGAGCATCTGGTCTCCATGCATTGTTGTATGCATTAGGGCTAATATTAGTACCTAATCCCTCTGCATTATTAAGTTTAATTAAATTTCCGTTCGCAATATCATTTCCATAAACTCCATTAAATAAGAAGTCTGCAGTAAAACCTTTCAATTTAAAGTTTAGATTAAACCCATAAACAAAATCAGGGTTTGGGTTTCCTATAAAAGTTCTATCTAAAATATCAATAACTCCATCTTCATTTTGATCTACGAATCTTAGATCACCTGGCACAGCGCCAGCAACAAGATCAGTGTCTTCTGTTTGATAGATTCCATTAGTTACAAAACCATAAAAAAGACTAGTTTCTTCCCCTTCAATAAACACATTAGCAGGTGATCTAAAATACTGGCCTGTGCTTATTTGATTACCGAGATAAAAAGACCGTTGTTGAGCAATTCCATCTATATAAAAATCTTCCAAAGGAATTCCTAAAGCTTCAATTTTAGTTTTATTAAAGGCGATATTTCCACCAATATTTATTTCAAAATCATCCGTTGAAACAGCAGCAATATTTAATGCTACTTCCAAACCTTTGTTAGAAATTGTTCCTCTATTGATAAGAATACTTCTAAATCCTGAAGATGTTGGAATTGGGCTCCTTTGTAATAAATCTTTGGTTGTTTTGTCATATAAATCAATACTTCCCGAAATTCTATCGTTTTTAGTTGTAAAATCTAATCCAAAATTTAATTGCTCCGTAGTTTCCCATGTTAAGTTCGGATTTGCAACGTTGTTAAGTGATAAAGGTACACTGGTTCCATTTCCAGGAGTACCGTATAACTGTCCGTTTATACCATAATCAGACAAAGTACCATAAGCCCCAATACCATGGTTCCCAATTTCACCCCAACCAGCTCTTAGTTTTAAATCTTCAAAAATATTTAAATTTTTAATAAACCTCTCATTATCAAGCCTCCATGCTAATGCAAATGACGGAAAGAAACCATATCTGTTTTCTTCTGAGAACTTAGAAACACCATCTCTACGAAAAGATGCTGTAAGTATGTACTTGTTATTAAAAGTGTAGTTTAAACGACCCAATAAAGAAAATATTTGTTGATCAGATTTTAAATATCGTAATGGTTGCGAAATTACCGAAGCCAAAAAAGGTTGCTGTATAGTAAGCTCAGTTGTAACAAAATCTTCTACTGCATAAATACTATTCTCTACATTTCTTACATCATAAGTTACACCTGCGGTAGCATTTATTCTATGTTTTCTGTTAAATGTTCTATTAAACCTTAAAAAGTTATTTATTTGATATGATGTGACGTTTAAGGTTGATATCTGCAATGCACCATTGGCATTAGCACCTTGAAATGTTGTTAACCCATAAAAACGTCTTCTGTCTTTAGTTCTAACATTACCACCAGCTTTTATTTGGTATTTTAACCCTTTAACAGGAAGTTTGTAGGTAAGCCCTATAGAAGCGATGTACCGCTTTGCTTTCGATACATCTTCAAAGTCGTTTACCCAAGAATACGGGTTTGAAGCCTCTAAATCTTCTCCAAAATCTTCAATTTCTTCAGTAATAACGGGTCTAAATAAAATAGCATTTCTAACAAAACTTTGGTTAGCACCAGTTAAATCTCCACCTTCGGTAAAGTTTATATCGTTAAAAGAAGCACTAACTCTAGCTTGTAATTTTAATTTATCTGTAAGGTCTTGATTTAAATTAATTCTGACATCACTGCTTTTAAGGCTTGAGTTACTTACAATACCTTCTTGTTCATCAAAACCTAAAGAGACATAATAATTTCCATTATCACCACCACCAGAAGCTGAAAAACCTACTTTTTTACTAAACCCTTGTCGGTATAATTCATCTTGCCAATTTAAAATTTGAGCGGGCCTATTTGATACATTTGGATTACCTGCTGTATCATAAGTAATTCCAAATATTTGAGAACCATCTATTTGGAATCGAGGATTAAGACCATTAAGTAACGCCATTTCATTTTGATAATTAGCATAGCCAATACCGTCCAAAACATCATATTTTTTATCAATAGTTCTTATAGACGTTGTTGTAAAGGAATTGATTTTTACTTTCCCTTTAACACCTTTTTTAGTCGTTATTAATACGACTCCATTAGCTCCTCTAGAACCATAAATAGCCGTTGCGGATGCATCTTTTAAAACTTGAATGCTTTCAATATCACGTGGATTTATACCATTTAACCCATTTTGAGTTTCTTGCCCTGAATTACCGACACCACCAGCAGCAATTACATCCTCTCCTGCTGATGATATAATAACACCATCAACGACATAAAGGGGCTCGTTATTTCCACGTAAGCTATTGGTTCCTCTAATTTTTACACTAATACCAGATCCAGGAGCTCCTGCATTTTGAGTTACTTGAACACCAGCTGCTCTTCCTTGTAATAGTTGATCTATGGTACCTGATTGATTTGCAACATTGTCTTTAACTTTCACAGATGTTAATGCTCCCGTAACATCTTTTTTAAGTACGGTTCCATAACCTACCACTACAACTTCATCTAATTGTGTTTGGTCTGGAATCATTATTAAATTAACATTTGTAGTGTTAGAAACGGTTACCTCTTGGGTTGCATATCCTAGATAAGAGAATACTAAAATTTTAGTTTGATTAGAAGGAATTGTAATACTAAAATTCCCATCAAAATCTGTAGCCACTCCTAAGTTTTTTGAATTTTTAACTAAAATGGTAACTCCAGGTATAGGTAATCCTCCGTCATCAGTTACTGATCCTGTAATAGTTTTAGATTGTGAAAAGACCATCATAGGTAAAAAAACGAATAAGAAAAATATTTTGTTCATAATTTTTAATTTTTTGATATTTTTTGATTGAGTAGTATACTTAAACTATCTACTATTTGGGTGTATTCGCTTTCTACTGCTAAATTTCTGTTTTCATCGGGATCTATTTTATGATCGTATAACATTTTAGCAATTGTTTTATTCTTTTTTTGCCACTCTGTATAAAAATAGTTGTCAGCAATTAAAGTTTCTCCTCTTAGATAGCGAGCTAATGCGGTGTTTTTATGAATTTCTGAAGGATTCTTCAAAGCATTTACAAAAGATTCACCTTCTAAATGTGTTGGCTTAGATATGTTTGCCAATTCACAAATTGAAGGATATAAGTCAACCAATTCTGCTATTGAATTTGTTTTTTTATTTTTAGGAATATTAGTAGCACTTACTATGAGTGGAACCTGAAGCGCTACTTCAAAATTGCTATGTTTCACCCATAAACCGTGTTCCATTAGACTCCAACCATGATCACCAACTAAAACAATAACAGTATTGTCTCGTAACTCTAAATTATCAATAGCATTTATTACTTTACCTATTTGGGCGTCTACATAACTTACGGAAGCATAATAGCCATGAATAAGTTTTTTAGCCATTGTTTCCGAAACTTGGCCTTCTTTAGGGATGTCTTTATAATTGCGTAATTCTCCCCATTTATGATTCGCTATCTTTGGAGCTGATTTTGGGAAAACCAAATTTTTTGGTAATGCTATTTTTTCAGCATCGTATAAGTCCCAATATTTTTTTGGCGCATTAAAAGGTAAATGTGGTTTTACAAAACCAACAGCCAAGAAAAATGGATTTCCTTCTTTCTTTAACTTTTTTAAGTCTTCAATTGACTTATTCGCAGTTTTACCATCGTTATATGCATCATCTTTAACATCAATATTTTCATACGCATACCCATGTTTCCCGTTTTCTTCTAAAGTAACACTTTCTTCAGAAATATAATTTCTCCATCCATTTTCAGAAGCATGCCATTCTTCATCCCACTCATCAATATCATTTTTTAAATGTGTAATTTTGCTATTACTGATGGTCGTATACCCTTCATTTTTTAGGTGTTGTATTAGGTTTAATACATTTGGTGCTTCCTTTTTTATACTTGAAAAGTATGTTAAAAAACGGCTTGAAGTAGGTCTTAAACCAGTTAATAAACTTGCCCTTGACGCTCCACAAACAGGTACATTGCAATACGCTCTATTAAAGGTGACACCAGAATTAGCTAAGGCGTCTATATTTGGGCTGATAATTTGACTTTGTCCATAAATATTTAATTCTGGACGTAGGTCATCGACCATAATAAAGAGCACATTCTTTTTATTAGTAGAGGTTCTTGTATTATTTTCTTTTGTTGATTTACAACTTAAAAGAATTAGAATACATCCTATAACTATTAATTTATAATGTCTCATTTACAATTCGATTTTATTATTAACTGTTAAAATAACCTTTTTTAAATCTTTACTATTTGAGGAAGAACCTGTCATAATAGTAAATTTACCAGGCTCTACGCAGTAGACCATATTAATATCATAAAATGCCAAACTTTCTGCGTTTAATGAAAAAGTCACCTTTTTTGTTTCTCCTGCTTTAAGTGCCACTCGTTTATATCCCTTTAATTCTTTTACGGGTCTTGTAGCACTGCTTACATTATCTCTAATATAAAGTTGAGCAATTTCTTCTCCGTCAAATTCACCAGTATTAGAAACCTCCACAGAAACTGTTATTTTTTCCTTACCACTTAATGAGGCATTCGACAAAACTGGTTCCCCATAGGTATACTTTGTATAGCTTAACCCAAAACCAAAAGGATACAATGGTGTTTTCTTCTCATAAGCATATTTATGAAAATAAGCAGAGGGTTTGTGATTGTAAATCATTCGCAACTGACCAACACTTCTTGCCACAGTTAAAGGTAATTTTCCACTTGGATTTACTTCTCCAAATAAAACTTCAGCAACTGCCTGACCTCCTAAATTACCTGGCTCCCATGACTCTAGAATAGCAGGAATATTTTCTTCTAACCAAGGTTCAGAAATAGGTTTACCATTTACCAAGACAATAATTACGGGAGTTCCTGTTTCCTTAATAGCTTTTACTAAATCTAATTGCTTTCCAAATAAATTTAAAGACGCTCTAGCCATATTTTCACCAGCAGTTTTGTCTTTCCATTTATAGCGCATAGAATTATCTCCTACAACAACAATTGCATAATCTGCATTTTTGGCTTTTTCTGAAGCTTCTTTAATTTTAGAACTTTTTATATTTCTAATATTTTCTCCAGAATTAAAAAAGTTTACAGCATAGCCTTTGGTTTCACCTAAGGTTTTAATTCCTTCATAAACAGTGGTCACATTTTCATCAGGTTGAACTGCATGCCAATCGCCTAAAATAGATTGGTTATTTGCATTGGGTCCTGTTACGAATATTTTCTTTTTTGAAGTCGTTTTTTGTAAAGGTAATATTCCATTGTTTTTAAGTAATACAATCCCTTTTCTTGCAGATTCTAAAGCGGTAGCCTTGTGTTCTTCTGTAAAAAGTAATTCTTTCTTTTTCTCTAAATCTACAAATCGATTTTCAAATAACCCTAACTTAAACTTCGCTGTTAAAATTTTACGGCAAGCATCATTTACACGATTTATTGAAAGTTTCCCCTCTTTTACTGAAGCTATAATAGCGTCTGTAAATTTTGGTCCATGCATGTGCATATCCATTCCAGCATCAACAGACAAAAAAGAGGCTTCTTTCATGTCTTTTGCGGTATGATGTAATGTGTTCAAACGCTCAATATCTAACCAATCACTTACGTAAAAACCTTGAAAATTCCATTCATTACGTAACACATCAGTCATTAACCATTTACTCATATGAGATGGAACACCATTTATCTCATTATGTGCCGCCATAATGGAATATACGCCAGCATCAATAGCTTTTTTATAAGGTGGCAGATGCACTTCTCTTAAAGTACGAACAGAGATATCTGCAGGAGCAGCATTTAACCCATTGATTGATTCTCCTCCACCAATCATATGTTTTACGCAGGCAATTACTTTTTCTGTGCCTGTAAAATCATCTTGCTGAAATCCACGTATCATTGAAGCTCCCATATTACCAACCATAAAAGGATCTTCTCCAAATGTTTCTCCAACACGTCCCCATCTTGGATCTCTTAGAATATCAATATTTGGAGTGAAGGTCCAATGGCTTCCTGTAGCGCGCATTTCCTTAGCTGTTTGTTTTCCAACGGTATACAAAAAATCATCATTCCATGTGGATGCTAATCCAATTGGTGATGGATATACTGTTGTACCGGACACCAAAGCATTACCATGTATGGCATCAATCCCAATTAAAACGGGAATCTTAAGTGGTGATTTTAAAGCTAATTCTTGTAAATAATTTGCTTCTTTAGCTGTTAATACATGTAAAAAGGAACCTATCTTTCCTTCTTCGCACATTTTTGAAACATCATTTACAGAAAGTGTTTTATAAAATCCTTGTGCATCATTATTTTCTTTAACATCATTTGGGTTGCCTTTTTTCATATGCTCCAACCCAACAAACTGATTCATTTGATAGACTTTATCTTCCAAAGTCATTCTACTCATTAAATCAGCTACACGAGCTTCAACGGACTTAGAGGGGTCTAAATATATAGGATCATCATTCTTAGTTGTTTTAAAAGAAACAAATAGCATTAGTAGGGCACATAAAACTATCATTTTTATTGTATCAGTTTGTGGGTGCTTTTTACTTAGAATTTTCATTTTATTATTTTCTTTAGAGCTATTTTCAACATTTTTATTTATCTGCTTCATAATTCTATTAAATAATTCTTTTTGTTTTTTTGTATAAAACATGGAATCTAATTTTTAGTTGATTCTAACCCTCCAAAGTCAGTATCGGAAATACTTCTCAATTCAGTTAATGACATAGTATTGCCATAACCTTTCTTCAAACGGTATAATTCAGTTTTCAAACTATCAATGCTTCCAGCATGAGCATCAGAATTTATTAGATTATTCATCTCTGACGGATCATTTTGAAGATCATAAAATTCCCAAACATCAACATCATAATAAAAGTGAATCAATTTATAACGTTGATTTCTAATTCCGTAATGCGGTTGGACTCGATGGTAAAATGGGTATTCGTAATAATGGTAATACATGGATTGTCTCCAATCTTGTGGGGTTTTTCCTTTAAGATTGGAAAAAAAACTATTGCCTTGGACCGCTTCAGGAACAGGAATACCTGCCATTTCTAATAAAGTTGGGGCGAAATCGATGTTTGAAACAATATCTTCTACAATGGTTCCTGGTTTTATTTTTCCTGGATAACGAATAATAAATGGCATACGCAATGCTTCTTCGTACATGAAACGCTTATCAAAGAATCCATGTTCTCCTAGAAAAAATCCTTGATCTGACGCATAGACAACGATGGTATTTTCTTCTAATCCGTTTGCTTTTAAATACTCTAATACTCTTCCAATATTATCATCTACAGATTTTATAGTTGCCAAATAATCTTTGATATACTTTTGGTATTTCCACTTACGAATCTCTTCACTAGATAAATCCTCTGAAGGAGCTACAATTTCGCCAGGTTTAAATCCAAATCGCAGCCATTTACCACGTTCTTTCTTAGAAAGAGAATCTGGAGGCGTCATTTTCATGTCTTTTCTAGAAAAATAATCCATCGTCATTTCTGTATTCCCAGCGGTTAATTCTCGTCCTTTATAATTGTCATTAAAGGTTGCTGGATATGGCATTTCTATATCGTCCCACAGGTCTTCATATTTAGTGTCTGGAGCCCATTCACGATGTGGGGCTTTGTATTGTAACATCAGGCAAAAAGGTTCTTTTTCTTCTCTTCCATTGAGCCAATCTATAGCAAAATCAGTAGTTAAATTTGTTGCATACCCTTTTTCTTTAATTTTTTTGCCATTGTCATTATACACAGGATTCCAATACAAACCTTGTTGTCCTTGAGATAGGTGGTATTTATAATAGTCAAAACCAACGGGTTCTGATGCTAAATGCCATTTACCAACCAAAGCTGTTTGATAACCCGCTTTTTTTAATTCCTGCGGATATGTCCATTGTTTGCTATCAAAAACTCCTCCTTTATAATTTTTATAATACCCGTTAATATGACTGTATTTTCCAGTCAAAATAGCTGCTCTACTAGGTCCACAAATTGCATTGGTACATAAGGCATTGGTTAATAAGGCTCCTTCATTTGCAATTCGATCAATATTGGGTGTTGGAGCTATATCCTTAAAAATACCTCCATAAGCAGATATAGCATTAGTTGCGTGATCATCCGAAAAGATGAATATGATGTTAGGTGATTTTCTTGAATCTTTACTATTCTGACTATAGCAATTTGATAGCGTCAAAATAAAAATCAGAATGAATAATTTATTAAAAGTATACACAAATTGAATTTTAAAGAAGTTAAAAAGCTGATAAAACCAAAACAGATTATATTTGATTTTATCAGCTTTTGTAATGTTTTTATTTATTGTTTAATGATCTTTTCAGTGAACGCAGTTCCAGTTCCATTGTCAACCTTGATTAAATGAATACCAGATGAAAGTTCTGAGATATCAATTTGATTGGTATTGAAAACTTCTTTTTCTAAACTTCCTAAAATAGAGTATACTTTTATTGATTTAATATTATCAACTCCACTAATAGAAATTAAGTCTGTTGCAGGGTTTGGATAGATAGAGAATGACATTATATCTTGATCTGAAACACCTAGAGTTGCTCCATTATACTTAAGACTAACATCGTCTATATACATAGGTTCCTGAAGGTTGGTTGGTTCAGCAGTCGTTCCACCACTTTTAGAAAATTTGATTCTAACTTGTCTTGAAATATCATTTGAATAGGTGCCGGTTTGCTGAACCCATGAATTAACTGCAGTCGGCTGAGTTGTAATCGTGGTTTGGACAGCTGTCCAAGAACCATCGCCATCATCGTCAGTCATGATCGTAAACTTAGGTTTAACATCTCCATCAGCAGCCCAAGTTACCAATGCAGCCCACCTAGTCCAAAAAGACCAGTCATAGGTTCCAGCTGGAAGCGTTACTGTTTGATTGACAAAAGCATCATTTTTTGCAAAAAATTTAAACATTCTATCTTCAGAGTGACAGTCCCCATTTGCAGCGGAAGTAGGTGCATAAGAACCATTAGCTCCAGAGCCCCAACCACCTAAATTGGCAGGCATATTACCAGAACCATCAACACCGGTATCAGTAGAAGTTGCCGTGGTGTTAATATTAGGATTCGTAAGAAATTCTTGGCCAAGTGCTGGAATGCTGAAATTAATAGAAACAGTATTGGTAGTTGTTCCATCTTCAGCAGTAATAATGATTGTTGTTGTTCCTGGAATACTTGTTGCATCTGTAATTGCAATAGTCGCATTTGCATTGTTAGGTGTTGCAGCTATTGTAGGAACAACAGTTGTTCCTCCTGCTAAAAATATATCATAGGTAGTTTTACTTTCAGTAAAACCAGCAATTGTAGCACCGTCTTGCGTCAAATCAGATAAAGAAGTATCATCTTCTGGATAGGTAAATGGACCTGCATATTTAAGACTAACATCATCAACAAACATTAGTTGATTAAGGTTTGATTCATTTCCAGTAACTCCACCATATTTATAAAACTTTATTGTTATATCCCTGGCAATTTGGTTATTAAAAACACCGGTTTGTTCAACCCATGTTTCAATTGCATTTGGCTGAGTCGTAATCGTAGTTTGGAGAACTGTTTCACCAGCCGAGATTGTAAATTCAGGCTTTTCCGCATCTCCAGCGTTATAATCTACCACTGCCCCCCACTTAGTCCAAAATGACCAATTATAATTACCAGCTGGAAGCGTTACTGTCTGAGCTACAAATTGTCCCGAAGTTCCTCCTTTTTTATAAAGCCTAAACATTCTATCTTCAGAGTGGCAGTTTCCATCGGTTCCACCAGAATCAATATAAGCTACTGAATTATATTCTGTCCAACCAGCTGTATTTGAAGCAGACATTTGACCATTACCATCAACGCCTGTTGAAGGTGTTGTAGAGGTTCCTAATGTTGAATTAATACCAGGGTTTAGTAAATATTCATCATCAACTTCTTGAGAGTTGGCAGTCATACTTAATAATAAAGCGAAAGCAAAAAGACTATTTCGCCAAATTAATTTAGTTACATTTTGAGTAATTTTTTTAATCATGATATTGTGTTTTTAATTATTTAATTTTTATTCTCGACCTATTTCTCTTTTATAATCAGCCCATTGTTGCATCTTGGCTTTACCAAGAGCTTTTTTTAATTTTCCAAATAAGCGCTTGTACACTTTTTTTAATTCAGGTTTTCTTGTTTCTGAATCGTCTTTGTATTTCTCACGTATTGATACTACTTCCTGAAAACGGTTCAATTGAATTTCATAAACCTTAGCTTTTTCTTCCTCATTTAAAGAAAGAACTTCGGTCATCTCATTGGTAATTTTAGTTGCTTTTTTAGCCAGATCATCTTGAGCAAATACATTTGAAGTAAAGACTGTTAGAAATGCTAGTAAAATAAATTGTTTCATAATCTGTCTCTTATACACATCTGACGCTGCCGACGAC
>CAJXTJ010000028.1 GCA_913061165.1 uncultured Polaribacter sp. | reverse complement strand
GGAGTCGTCGGCAGCGTCAGATGTGTATAAGAGACAGAGAAAGAGCTAAAAAGAAAGAAGCGTCTTCATCTTTATCAGAAATTCACCAGAAATTTATTTCAACACCTTGGCAAGAGCATAATATAGTTCTGTTGGCTAGTGCTTCCAAATTATGGAATACAGCGCAAGGAAAAGCAATTGATTTTGGTAACTTATTCCATGAAATGTTATCAAAAATAATTATAAAGAATGACGTAAACATAGTGACAACTCTATATCATCAAAAAGGTTTTATTAATGAAATTCAATTAAAATTAATCAAAGAGATGATGTGTTTAGTTGTAAATCATCCGAAATTAGCCGTTTATTTTTCTGATAAGGTTACTGTTTTTAACGAGCGGGAAATTGTAGATTTTGATAATCAAGTTGTTATTCCAGATAGATTAGTTTTTAATCATATAAATGAAGTTACAGTTATCGATTACAAAACAGGTAGTGCTTCAAGTGAGCATCATCAGCAATTATTAAAATACGAAAGAGTATTAAAATCTATGAATTTTAAAGTTAGTAAAAAGTTACTCGTATATATTAATACCGAAGTGAATGTTGTAGAAGTGTGATTTAAGGAATGTACTTATAAATTATTGTTTATAATGTATTTTATATAAGTTAAGAGTCTATTTCATTGTTTAATTATCATTTAAAAGCTACGAAAATTGATGTTTTTATACATATTTTAAAGAATTATCTTTGTAATTACAGTTTAAGAGTCTATTTTTGTTAATTAATAAAGAACTTTTAATTTAAAAACTTGATAATGAAACATTTAAAATTAGCTATCATAGCTTTGTTTACGATAGCCGTAGTTGGTAGCGCAAACGCACAAGATGCAAATAACCCTTGGGTTGTAGGTTTTGGTCTTAATTCAGTAGATATCCAAAATGGTGTATTTGGTAGTGAGGAATTTTTTGAGGACGCTTTCAGTGCTTCTGATCTTAATATTTTGCCTTCAATTTCTAGAATTTCTGCTGAGAAATACTTAGAAAAAGGTTTTACTGTGCAATTAGCAGGTACGCTAAATAAAATTACACATTTTTCAATGGAAGATGATTCAGATTATTTATTATGGTCTGTTGGAGCTTTAGTAAAATATGATTTAAACCACTTATTTGGAGAAACAGGTTGGTTTGATCCTTATGTAGGTATTGGTGGAGATTTTGTAGGTAGTGGACAGAATGATAAATCTGAGTTAATGGCAACTGGAGCAGTAGGTTTCAATGTTTGGTTTAACGAAAATTTAGGTCTTAACTTTCAGCATGGTTTGAAAAAAGGATTTGTAAATGATGTTGCAAATCATTTTCAATCTACTGCAGGTTTAGTAATTAAATTCGGAGGAAAAGATACGGATGCTGATGGAGTTTATGATAAATTTGATGCTTGTCCTGAAGTTGCAGGTTTAGCAGAGTTTAAAGGTTGTCCTGATAGTGATGGCGATGGAATCAAAGATTCTGACGATGCTTGTCCGAATGCAGCAGGCTTAGCAACTATGAACGGTTGTCCTGATGCAGATTCAGATGGAATCGCAGACAAGGATGATATGTGTCCTAATGCTAAAGGAACTAAAGCTAACAAAGGATGTCCTGATACTGATGGAGACGGCGTAGTTGATAAAAATGATAAATGTCCAACTGCTGCAGGTCCTGTTGCAAATGGAGGTTGTGCTTGGCCAGATACAGACGGTGATAGCATTTTAGATAAAGATGATAAATGTCCAAATGTTGCAGGTATTGCTTCAGAAGGAGGTTGTCCTGAAATAATTTCAAATGAAGCTCAAATGGGTATGAATTCATTTGCACAAGCTATTTTATTTAAACTTGAAAGCGCTAGTTTTGAATCTGGAGTTACTAACGAGTTAGATGGTATGTTAGCTATCATGAATGAATATCCTCAAGCTGAATTTGCAATCAAAGGCTTTACAGATAATTCTGGATCTGTTTCTGGAAATTTAAAGTTATCTAGTTCAAGAGCAAATGCTGTTAAAGATTATTTAATAGCAAATGGAATTGCTGCTGCAAGATTAACTGCTACAGGTTTTGGTCAAGATAGTCCTATTGCTTCAAATAAGACAAGAGCTGGTAGAGTTCAGAATAGAAGAGTAGAAGTTAAGGTAACTAACTAGTTATTTTTAAATATAAAGTAAAAAGGTCTCATCAGAAATGATGAGACCTTTTTTTTTAAAAAACTTTTTTTTATTCCATGCAAAAAAGTACCTTTGCATCTTGAAAAAGAGATGCTAAATCTCGTAACATAAATAATAAATATAATTAGATACAGATGTCTACAACAACAGGAAAAGTTTCTCAGATTATTGGTCCAGTAATTGATGTTGAATTCAATACAGAAAATAATGAGCTTCCTAAAATTTATGATTCATTAGAAATTAAAAAAGCTGATGGTTCTATTTTAGTTTTAGAAGTGCAACAGCATATTGGTGAAGATACAGTTAGAACCATTTCAATGGATGCTACTGATGGATTAAGTAGGGGAACGGAAGTTTTAGCTACGGGTAATCCTATTCAAATGCCAATTGGAAGCGATATTTACGGTCGTTTATTCAATGTTACTGGTGATGCTATTGATGGTTTAGGAAACTTAAAGAAAGAAGGTAAAGACGGATTGTCAATTCACCGTTCTGCTCCGAAATTTGAAGATTTATCTGTTTCAACAGAAGTTTTATTCACTGGAATTAAAGTAATCGATTTAATTGAGCCATATGCAAAAGGTGGTAAAATTGGTTTATTTGGTGGAGCTGGAGTTGGTAAGACTGTATTAATACAAGAATTAATTAACAACATTGCAAAAGGACATGGTGGTTTATCAGTTTTTGCAGGAGTTGGAGAAAGAACACGTGAAGGAAATGATTTACTTCGCGAAATGTTAGAATCTGGAATTATAAAATACGGAGACGATTTTATGCATTCTATGGAAGAAGGAGGATGGGATTTATCTAAAGTTGATAAACCTGGAATGAGAGATTCTAAAGCAACATTTGTTTTTGGACAAATGAATGAGCCACCTGGAGCACGAGCACGTGTTGCATTGTCTGGTTTAACAATTGCTGAATATTTTAGAGATGGGGCAGGAGATAGTCAAGGGAAAGATGTACTTTTCTTTGTGGATAATATTTTCCGTTTCACACAAGCAGGTTCAGAGGTTTCTGCATTATTAGGGCGTATGCCTTCTGCAGTAGGTTACCAGCCAACTTTAGCAACAGAGATGGGTGCAATGCAAGAACGTATTACATCAACTAAAAAAGGTTCTATTACTTCTGTTCAAGCAGTATATGTGCCTGCAGATGATTTAACAGACCCAGCACCAGCTACAACTTTTGCGCATTTAGATGCTACAACTGTATTGTCTCGTAAAATTGCTGAATTAGGTATTTATCCAGCAGTAGATCCTTTAGATTCTACTTCTAGAATTCTATCAGCAGCTATCTTAGGTGACGAACACTATAACACGGCAACTGCAGTAAAAGAAATTTTACAACGTTATAAAGAATTACAAGATATTATTGCTATTCTGGGTATGGAAGAATTATCTGAAGAAGATAAATTAGTAGTACACAGAGCAAGACGTGTTCAACGTTTCTTATCTCAACCTTTTCACGTTGCAGAACAATTTACAGGTATACCAGGTGTTTTAGTGGATATTAAAGATACTATTAAGGGTTTTAATATGATTATGGACGGTGAATTAGATAAATATCCTGAAGCTGCATTTAACTTAAGAGGGTCAATTCAAGACGCAATTGATGCAGGAGAAAAAATGTTAGCGGAAGCATAAACAGTTAGAGGTTAAATTTGTTAGTTTTTCACTAATAACGATTAACCAATAGCTAAAAAATATAAAATTATGTTTTTAGAAATCGTAACACCAGAGGCAATTTTGTTTTCTTCAGAAGTTGATTTGTTTTCAGCTCCTGGAATACAAGGATCATTTCAAATATTAAACAATCACGCACCTATAGTTTCTAACTTAAAAGAGGGAGAAATAAAGATTCATGTGCATGCTCAAGATCATTTAGTTTTTGATGATTTACATTCGGAATTAAAACAGCATGCAGATGATCCTAAAGTTTTAACTTTAGATATTAAATCTGGAACTTTAGAGTTGAAAGATAATAAAGCTATTATTTTAGCAGATTAAAAGCTATAGTAATTCAAATAATGAAACCTCAAAACAGCAATGTTTTGAGGTTTTTCTGCAAATAGAGATGTTTTATTTTACATGTTTGCAATGTGAAATTAGATTTATACTCCATAAAAAAAGTGTAAATTTGCACTATGGAAGAAACAAACAGACAGCGTAAAATTGCAGGAGTTTTACAAAAAGATTTGGTAGATGTGTTGCAAAAAGCAGCGCAAGATGGTATGAAAGGAATAATTATATCTGTATCTAAAGTACATGTTACTTCAGATTTAGGAGTAGCAAAGGTTTACTTAAGTATTTTTCCTTCAGAAAATAGAGATCAAATAGTAGAAGGAATTCAATCGAATACGCCGTTAATTCGCCATGAAATGGCAAAAAGAACACGTAATCAGTTAAGAAGAATGCCAGAGTTGTTATTTTTTGGTGATGATACTTTAGATTATATAGAAGAAATAGATAAGTCATTAAAAGGGAATGATGCAGATCCTATAAAGAATCCAGATGTTTTGGTAAGACGTCAAAAAAAATAAATTTAAATTCTCTATTTGAGTTTTCCACACTACATAGCTAAAAGATATTTATTTTCTAAAACTAGTAATAATGCAATAAACATTATCACTATAATTGCTTCTTTCGGGGTAATAATTGGCTCTTTAGCTTTGTTTATAATTTTATCAGGTTTTTCTGGACTTAGAACATTTAGCTATAATTTATTAGATGTGTCAGATCCCGATATTAAAATTACAACTTCTATTGGTAAATCTTTTTTAATTTCAGAAGAGTTGCAACAAACATTAAATGCAAATACTTCCATTAATGTAATTTCAAAGGTTATTGAAGAACGGGTTTTCTTAGAATATAATGAGAAAACAGAAATTGCTTTTGTAAAAGGGGTTGAAGAAAATTACACAAAAATATCTAATATAGAGACCTCTTTAAATGCAGGTACTTGGTTGCATAAAGATTATAGTAATACAGCAGTTATAGGAAGGGGAATCTCTAATAAACTTTCTTTGGGTATTTCAAACTATGGGGTGCCTTTAAAAATAATGATACCTAAACCGAGCAAAGGTTTTATAAACCCTAGAAGACCTTTTTATGAAATTGATACACAGATTGTTGGTATCTATTCAGGTACTGAGGAGTTTGAGGGTACGTTTGTTTATACAGCAATAGAGAAGGCTAGAGAATTGTTGCGTTTTAAAGAAAATCAAGTTACAGCCATTGAATTAAAATTAGAGAATAGTCAAACTTCAGATGAAGTTGCAATTGTGTTAAGGGATACATTAGGAGCTGATTATAAGGTGCAAACGAAAGAACAACTAAACGAGGTTTTTTACAAGGTAATAAACACAGAAAATTTTGTATCCTATTTAATTTTTACACTTATCGTTATAATAGCTTTATTCAATGTTATTGGTGCAATAATTATGATGATTATTGATAAAAAAGCGAATCTAAAAACACTTTTTAATTTAGGAGCAACTATTAAAGAAATTAAAAGAATATTTATTATTCAAGGCTTTTTGCTTACTTTTCTAGGAATGTGTATTGGACTACTCCTAGGTGTGGCTTTAGTATTTCTTCAAAAGAAATTCGAAATTTTTATGATTGTTCCAAACCTAGCATATCCGGTAGAATTTAGAATTACAAATTTGTTAATTGTATTTTTTACAATTACAATTCTAGGTTTTATAGCAGCTAAAATTGCCAGTAGTAGAATTTCTGAAGAATTTATAGACTAATATTCTTGTGGAATAATCATGTTACCAAATTTAGCTTCTACTTCATCGAAGGCATTAAAAACACTAGTTGCATCATCAGAAGTTACCATTTTCATTCTATATTCTTTAAAATGCGGAATCCCTTTAAAATAATTAGTATAATGTCTTCTAGTTTCAAAAACACCTAAAACAGGGCCTTTCCAATCAATAGCCATTTGTAAATGTCTTCTTGCCATTTCTACACGCTGCGCAATGGTAGGTTTTCCTAAATAGGTTCCTGTTTTAAAATAATGTTTTACCTCATTAAAAAACCAAGGATAACCAATAGCAGCTCTGCCAATCATTGCGCCATCTAACCCATAAGAATCTCGCATTTCCATTGCTTTTTCTGGCGTAGTAATATCTCCATTTCCAAAAACAGGGATGTGCATTCTCTGGTTATTTTTCACTTCTGCAATCGGTTTCCAATCTGCCTCACCTTTATACATTTGAGCACGCGTTCTTCCATGAATAGAAATTGCTGCACAGCCAACATCTTGCAGACGTTCTGCAACTTCAACAATTCTAATAGAATCATGGTCCCAACCTAAACGCGTTTTTACTGTTATTGGTAAATTCGTGTGTTTTACCATGGCTTCTGTAAGTGAAACCATTAAATCTATATCTTTTAAGATTCCAGCACCAGCGCCTTTAGAAACTACTTTCTTAACAGGGCATCCAAAATTAATATCAATAATATCTGGATTCGATTTTTCTACAATCTCTACCGTTCTTAGCATCGATTCTAAATTCGCTCCAAAAATCTGAATTCCTACAGGTCTTTCTTTTTCATAAATATCCAATTTCATAACACTTTTTGCAGCATCACGAATTAGACCTTCTGAAGAAATAAATTCTGTATACACAACATCTGCGCCATTTTCTTTACATAGCGCTCTAAACGGTGGATCTGAAACATCTTCCATAGGTGCTAATAAAAGAGGGAAATCGGGAAGTTCTATATTGCCTATTTTTACCAAAGTAATTTATTTTTTTGCAAAATTAGTGTTTTTATTGGTCAGAACCCAAATTCCGTAGCATCCTAAAAAAAGTTCTGCAAAAGTGCCAAATTGATATCCAAAAGTTGGTCTGCCGTCTAGGAAGAAACTTAAAATTCTGCCAAGTCCCAAGCCCATCATAAAAATAATATTTGTAACAAGAGCCATTCTTAAATAATTACGTTTAAAGAGACCTAATAACCAAAGAAAAGAAAATCCTAAATAGATACCCATAATTGCTTTAAAGAAGTTATGTTCGTCTATTGTTTGAAGTTGGATGTCGAAGTGGAAATCAGGATTAAATCCGTAGAAAAATGCAACAGGAACCACAATACATATAGAAATAAGTAAATGTATTTTTTTAATAAAATCTTGTTTTGTTTTAAACATTAGATGCGTTTTTAAATATAATAAAGATTGGGTTTTATTTAAGAAGTAAAATAGTTCAAGAAATATACTAATTTATTTTGTTCATAATAGTAATATTTGCTCAATTTTAGATTTAAATTTATTGATTAATTGAAAGAAATAAAACGAATATTTAAAAATCATTTCATTTAAAGCGTTTGTTCAAAAAAATAGAATTTTAATAATATGTTGCATTGTACTCTTTTTATTTGACAAGGGTTGTAAATAGCATATCTTTGTAAGTTGAAAGTAGTTAGAAAACGAAGTATGAAGAATATAAGAAACTTTTGTATTATTGCGCATATAGATCATGGTAAAAGTACCTTGGCGGATAGATTGCTAGAGTTTACAGGCACTATAACAGATCGCGAAAAGAAAGATCAGTTATTAGATAGTATGGATTTAGAACGCGAACGCGGAATAACCATAAAGTCTCATGCCATTCAAATGGATTATACTCATAATGGAGAACAATACATTTTAAATTTGATTGATACTCCTGGACACGTAGATTTCTCTTATGAAGTTTCTCGTTCTATTGCAGCTTGTGAGGGAGCTTTGCTAATTGTAGATGCTGCGCAAAGTATACAAGCACAAACAATTTCTAACTTATATCTGGCTTTAGAAAATGATTTAGAAATAATCCCTATTCTGAATAAAGTAGATTTGCCTTCGGCGAATCCAGAAGAAGTAACAGATGATATTGTAGACTTATTAGGCTGTAATGCGGAAGACGTAATTCATGCAAGTGGGAAAACAGGTTTTGGAGTAGAAAATATTCTAGAAGCAATTATTGCTAGAATTCCTGCACCTAAAGGAGATCCAGATGGGCCTTTACAGGCCTTAATTTTTGATTCTGTATACAATTCATATAGGGGAATTGAAACTTATTTTAGAGTTTTTAATGGGTCTATTAAAAAAGGACAACGTATTAAGTTTTTGGCAACGGATAATGAGTATTTTGCAGATGAAGTAGGTACTTTAAAATTAGAACAAGTTGTAAAAAAATCTGTAAATACAGGTGATGTTGGTTATTTAATTACAGGGATTAAAACCGCAAAAGAAGTAAAGGTAGGAGATACTATTACAGATGCAGAAAACCCAACAACAGAAATTGTTGATGGTTTTGAAGATGTAAAACCGATGGTTTTTGCAGGTATTTATCCTGTGGATACAGAAGATTATGAAGAATTGCGATACTCCATGGAGAAACTGCAATTAAATGATGCATCTTTGGTATTTGTACCTGAAAGTTCTGCCGCTTTAGGCTTTGGTTTTAGATGCGGATTCTTAGGAATGTTGCATATGGAAATTATTCAAGAACGTTTAGAACGTGAGTTTAATATGACCGTTATTACAACGGTTCCCAATGTGTCTTATCATGCATATACTAAGAAAAACCCGAATGAGATATTGCTCTTAAATAATCCTACAGATTTACCAGATCCATCAAGATTAGACAGAGTAGAAGAGCCATTTATAAAAGCAAGTATTATTACAAAGGCAGATTTTGTTGGACAAGTAATGAGTTTGTGTATTGAAAAACGTGGAGAAATTACCAACCAAACTTATTTAACCACAGAAAGAGTAGAATTAACGTTCGATATGCCTTTGGCAGAAATTGTCTTCGATTTTTACGATCGTTTAAAAACAGTTTCTAAAGGATATGCCTCTTTCGATTATTCGCCAATTGGTATGCGAGAATCGAAGTTGGTAAGAGTAGATCTTTTATTAAATGGTTCTCCTGTAGATGCACTTTCTGCATTATTACATGCAGATAACGCCTATTCAATTGGTAAAAGAATTGTAGAGAAACTAAAAGAATTACTACCAAGACAACAGTTTGATATTCCTATTCAAGCCGCAATTGGAGCAAAAATTATTGCACGTGAAACAACAAAAGCGCTGCGTAAAGATGTAACAGCAAAATGTTATGGTGGTGATATTTCTAGAAAACGTAAGTTGTTAGAAAAGCAGAAAAAAGGTAAGAAAAGAATGCGTCAGGTTGGGAATGTAGAAATTCCGCAAGAAGCCTTTATGGCCGTTTTAAAACTGAATGATTAAAATTTCAAAGTATAAGATTCTTAGTTACTTAGACTTTTAGAAACATACTATTATAAAAGAATCCTTTTTGAGAAATCAGAAAGGTTTTTTTTGAAGCTATTTTTTACTTTTTGCTATGTTTTTCTAATCTGGTCTAAAAATTCCTCTGCACTTTTAGGCATTGTATAAATATTTCTCAGACTTATAGCAACAAAACAGGCAGAATTCAAAGGTTTAAAAATAAAAGTTTCGACCAATTCTTCAACTATCTTCTAAAGCGATCGATTAAATAAAAAAGCCTGGAGAAATCGAAGCTTTTAGAATAGAGTTGCTCGGTGTGAAAATTCTATAAAGTTTTAGAAGTTTAGTCTCTTCCTCCTAAAATACTCATTCCCCAATATAAGAGCATCGCTAGAGAACCAAGTGCAGCAACTAAATAGGTTCTTGCAGCCCATTTAAGCGCATCTTTAGCGCCAGCTAGCTCCTGTTGTGAAACCATATTTTTACTTTGTAACCAAGCCAATGCTTTGTTGCTTGCATCATATTCTACAGGCAACGTAATAAAGCTAAATAAAGTTGCAAATCCCATGAAAATTAAGCCAGTTACTGCAATATAAAATCCAATTCCTGTGGCGCTTGTAGCAGCACCTAAAATTAAACCACCAAAAACCAACCATTGAGAGAATTTAGAAGTAACACTTACAATAGGCACTAATTGAGACCGCATAGTTAAATAACTGTAGGTCTGCGCATGTTGCACTGCATGTCCAACTTCATGCGCAGCAACAGCAGCAGATGCAGCGTTTCTTTGGTTGTAAACAGATTCACTTAAGTTTACAGTTTTATCTTGCGGATTGTAGTGATCTGTTAATCTTCCAGGAGTAGAGATTACCTTTACGTCGAAAATGCCGTTATCTGCCAACATTTTCTCAGCAATTTCTGCGCCGCTCATGCCATTTCTAAGCTGAATTTGAGCATATTTTTTAAATTTACTTTTCAATTTATTACTTACCAACCAGCTAGCTAGAGAGATTGCGCCTAGTAAAATATAAAATCCTATCATAATTTATAAAGTTTTAAAATTGTATTCCGTTTTTGTTTAATAAATTTACAACATAAAGTATTCCAATTTATAATTTGGAGTATAAAAATAACCAAATGACAAATAAACCCAATATTCTTATTATATACACAGGAGGTACAATAGGAATGATAAAAGACTACAAAACAGGTGCTTTAAAGGCGTTTGATTTTAGTAGAATTATAGATAAAATTCCAGAGTTAGAGCAACTAGAATGCGAGATAAAAAGTATTTCTTTTGAGGAGCCGATAGATTCCTCTAATATGAATACAAAATACTACGTAGATATTGTTGAAATTATAGAGTCAAATTACATGAAGTTTGATGGATTTGTTATTCTAACAGGTTCAGATACCATGGCTTATACTTCATCTGCCATAAGTTTTATGATAGAGAATTTGCAAAAACCTATCATTTTTACGGGCTCTCAATTGCCTATTGGAGATTTAAGAACCGATGCCAAAGAAAACCTAATTACTTCAATAGAAATTGCCGCTTCAAGGAGAAATAATAAACCAATAATATCTGAGGTTTGTTTATATTTTGAATATAAATTATACAGAGCAAATAGAACTACGAAAATAAGTGCAGAACAATTTGAAGCCTTTGCTTCTAAAAATTATCCTGCTTTGGCAGAAAGTGGTGTTCATTTAAATTTCAATGAAAATGTATTGTTGAAGTTTATACCTTTTGATCAGCAATTAATTGTTAGAAAAAGGTTAGTTACAGATGTGGTTGTTTTAAAGTTATTTCCTGGAATAACAGAAATGGTTGTTGCAACAATTTTGAATATTAAGAATTTAAAAGGGGTAGTTTTAGAAACATATGGTGCTGGAAATGCACCGAATAAACCATGGTTTTTGGACTTAATAAAAAAGGCGATTCAGAATAAGATTAAAATAGTAAATGTTACACAATGCTCTGGTGGCAGCGTAATCCTTGGGCACTACGATACGAGTGTTGGTTTGAAATCTATTGGTGTAATTAGCGGAATAGATATGACTACAGAATCTGCTATTGCAAAATTAATGTATTTATTAGGTGAAAATTTAACAAATAAAAGTTTTGAGAATTATTTTCAAAAATCTTTACGAGGAGAAATTAGCGAAAAATAATGTTACGAACAGATATATTATTTTAACATAAAATAGACCTATTTATTTTTTGAGGAGCAACAATTTTTTTGTTACTTGCCAATCTATTAAAATAAATAAATTGATTACTTTTACAAAAAACTTTAGAGTTTGAAGAACTTTTTGTTTATTTGAAAAAAAATTAAGATTTTTAACTTATTAACTATCAAAATTAATAACAACAGAGATGAAAAAAGTAGTAAATGTCCTATCTGTAACAGGATTTATGTTTTTTGGAGCTATTCAATCAACTTTTGCTCAGGAAGCAGCAGAATCAAGAACTTTTCACCAAGAATTAAAACTTCGTTTTATAGAAGGTGGTCCAGTATTTATGGGAATTGTTTTAGTAGCCTTAATTTTAGGTTTAGCCATTGCAATTGAAAGAATTATTTATTTAAATTTAGCAACTACAAATACTAAGAAATTAGTAGCAGATGTAGATGAAGCTTTAAGTTCTGGTGGTGTAGAAGCTGCTAAAGAAATTTGTAGAAACTCAAAAGGACCTGTAGCATCTATTTTTTACCAAGGTCTAGACAGAGTAGACGAAGGTGTAGAAAATGCTGAAAAAGCAGTTGTTTCTTACGGTGGAGTTCAAATGGGACTTTTAGAGAAAAATGTTTCTTGGTTATCATTATTTATCGCTTTGGCTCCTATGTTAGGTTTCATGGGTACAGTAATTGGTATGATTGGTGCCTTTGATGCAATTGCACAAGCAAATGATATTTCTCCTGGAGTAGTAGCAGTAGGTATTAAAGTAGCTTTATTAACAACTGTATTTGGTTTAGTTGTAGCAATTATTCTTCAAATTTTTTATAATTATATCGTTTCTAAAATCGATAGTATTGTAAACAACATGGAAGACGCATCTATTCAGTTGATAGATTTATTGGTAAAGTATAAAAAATAATTTTATTATGAAAGATAATAAATTTTCAAAAATTATCACATACATTGTGACGGCAATAGCTGTTGTAGGTATCATCTTACTTGTAAGAGTGCTTATGGCAGGAGAAGATGCTGTAGAAAATGACGTGGCTGTACAAAATAGCGTAGTAAGTCCTTTAGTGTCTTTTTCTCAGTACTTATTATACGGAGTAGTAATAGTAACACTTGTGTTATCTCTATTAGGTTTATTTAAAAATCCAGAGAATTTAAAAAAGACCTTATTAGGTTTAACTGCTTTAGGTGTGCTATTTGTAGTAGCTTATTTTATGGCAGACAGTGATGTTGTTATCGATAACGCAAATACTATATTAGAAGGTGGAGAAGCAGGTTCTTCGGTCAATCAATTTACAGGAGCCGGTATCTGGTTTAGTATTATTCTAGGGGGTATTGGTTTAACTTTCTTCGTATTTGATTTAGTTAAAGGTTTAATAAAATCATAATATTATGGCAAGAAGAGAGAATCCAGAAATTAATGCAGGTTCTATGGCAGATATTGCCTTCTTGTTATTAATCTTCTTTTTAGTAACTACAACTATGAATGTAGATTCAGGTGTTTCTAAGAAGTTATCGGAAAAGCCACCAGAAGATTACGTACCACCAATTATAAAAGAAAAAAATATTTTTGAGGTAAATATTAATAGAAATAATGAACTTCTGGTAGAAGGAAGCAGAATGGATATTGAGGAACTTAAAGATGCGGCAATTGCTTTTATAGATAATGGCGGTGGCGATGGTAAAATAGATGAAGGTGAACCAACTGGTCCTTGTAATTATTGCAAAGGCGAGCGAAGTATAAAGTCTTCAGATCACCCAAACAAGGCTATTATTTCTGTACAAAGTGATAGAGGAACGGAATATGGTACTTACTTGAAGGTTCAAAACGAGTTGATACGGGCGTATTCTGATTTACGTAATAGACTTTCTAAAGAACGTTACGGAATTCCTTTTCCAGAGTTAGAAGATTCCTATAAGGATGATAGAGCTAATCTAGAATTAAAGAAAAAAGTTGAAGATATTAAGAGAAGTTATCCAGAAATTATTTCGGATTCTGAGCCTACATCTTCTAATTAATTTTTAAAATACAGCTAAATGTCTAAATTTAGAAAAAAGAAAAAAGGAATGCCAGCAGTAAATACTGCATCCTTGCCGGACATCGTTTTTATGTTGTTGTTTTTCTTCATGGTAACTACTACCATGAGAGAAACGGAATTAAAAATTGAGAATCCAAGATTGCCAAATGCAACAGAAGTTAAAAAGCTAGAGCATAAAAGTTTGGTAAGTACCATCTATATTGGAAAATCTAAGGATGCAACAAGACACGGTACTGCTTTTAATAGAATACAGTTAAATGATAAAATAGCAACTGCAAATGATGTACCTGCTTTTATTATAAACGAAAGATCTAAGGTTTCCGAAGCGGAAGTGCCATATATGACAACTTCTATTAAGGCGGATAAAGAATCTAATGTGGGTACAATTATAGATATTAGATTAAAACTAAGAGACGTGAATGCATTAAAAATTAGTTATTCTGCTTCAAAGGCTGCAGAATAAATAATTTTTAAAATCTGAATATAAAAGGATAATTCTTATGAATTATCCTTTTTTTTGCCTTAAAATTTATCTTCTTATAAAAGATGAAATTTTGTATCTTTCATATTCCTTTATATGTGTTATGAGAATTAAACTTATTATTTTTTATTTTTTGTCAATTCCCTTTTTAGCTTTTGCTCAGAAAGATTCTTTGAGTATAGGAGATAGATATGCAGAAGATCAACTATATTTTTCAGTTTCTTATAGTCAATTATTTGATCAACCTACAGGAATTACAAAAAGCAATTTTTCATATGCACTATCTGGAGGTTTTATAAAAGATATTATTTTGAATAAAAGTGGTACTATTGCTATTGCGGGAGGAATTGGTCTTGGATATGACTTTTTTAACCATGAATTAAAAGTAGGCGAAGTAGACGGAACTACTGTTTTTACGAATGACATTACAACTTCTAAAAACATTTTTAAATCCTATAATTTAGAATTTCCTTTTGAGTTAAGATGGCGTACATCTACTGCTATAAAATATAATTTCTGGAGGATTTATACAGGTGTTAAATTCCTCTATAATCTGGATAATAACTTTCAATACAGAGATTCTGATGAAAATCAGTTTAAATATAGTAATGTTTCGGCTTACAATAAGCTACAATATGGTTTAACCATATCTGCCGGTTATGATGCCTTTACTATGAACGTTTTTTATGGATTATCTCCTGTCTTCAAGAACGGTCTCCTAAACGAAAAAGCGGTGGATACGAAAATTTTAAAATTCGGATTAATCTTTTATTTTTTATAGAAAATTATACACTACAAAGGGTGCTATAAGACCAGATAGAAATCCTAAATAAACTTCCTTGGGTTTGTGCATTTTTAAGTACATTCTTGCATTAGCAACAATTCCTGCCAATAATATATTTACAATAACTACTATAGGAAGGCTGTAATTATATATAAATCCTATCAAAATAAAAAATCCTGTCGATATTCCTAAGGATAATAAATGGATACTTATTTTTAACTGATATGCTAAACAGAGATATGCGAAAGTTAGTGCGATACTAGATGTGTAAAAAAGCAAACTAATATCCGTCATTTTAATATTATTCTCTATCGTATTTCCTAATAGGTAGAAAACAATAATCATTAGCGCAACTGGTACCTTTCTTTCTTTTACACCTTTTATATTAAAATCATGTATTAAGTTTAATTTTTTGAACAGTGCTAATATGAGAAGTGGTACAAGATAAGTAGTTATAAATACGAGCGCTAATAGTGCTGTTTTTTGTTTACTTGTATATGAATTAGGTAGAATTAATAAATACAATATGATACCAATAGTCGGCACCATAATAGGGTGCAACACTACGGAAATAGTCTTGTAAAATCGATACATTAAATTTCTTTTCTAAGTCGTGCTACTGGTAAGTCTAGCTGTTCTCTATACTTTGCAACAGTTCTTCTTGCAATAGGATACCCTTTTTCTTTTAAAATACCAGCTAATTTTTCGTCAGTTAGAGGTTTCTTTTTATTCTCCTTTTCAATTACAGTTTCTAATATTTTCTTAATTTCTTTGGTAGAAACATCCTCACCTTGATCATTTTTCATAGATTCAGAAAAGAATACCTTGATCAATTTTGTTCCATAAGGTGTAGAAACATATTTACTATTTGCAACTCTAGAAACAGTAGAAACATCCATATTAATTTTATCTGCAATATCTTTTAAAATCATCGGTTTTAACTTGCGTTCATCTCCGGTTAAGAAATAATCATATTGATACTGCATGATGGTATTCATTGTTATTAAAAGAGTTTGTTGCCTTTGTCTTATGGCATCTATAAACCATTTAGCAGAGTCTAATTTCTGTTTGATAAAGAATATAGCATCCTTTTGGGACTTTGATTTTACTGTGGCTTCTTGGTAGCCTTTTAACATGTTGTTGTATTCTCT
Organism: uncultured Polaribacter sp.; assembly: GCA_913061165.1. Taxonomy (GTDB): domain Bacteria; phylum Bacteroidota; class Bacteroidia; order Flavobacteriales; family Flavobacteriaceae; genus Polaribacter. Next base: position 2,406 of record CAJXTJ010000028.1, on the reverse strand, counting down.
AGAAACATGCAGTTCTGGTGCATTTCTAGCGTTTAAAACTAAATCTAGTTCTCCGTCTATAATTTTAATTGAAAAGTCTGGTACAATTTGCTCTGCAATCTTATTGTTGCCAGCGTAAGAACTACCGGGTTTCGGATTTAATTTAGATATTTCTTTAATAACTTCTTTTAGCTCATCTTCAGAAATATGAAATTTTTCTTGTAGCTTATTGTAATGTTTTTTTACGAAGTGATCAAAAGCGCCTTCTAAAATATCTATAGATAAACTTCTATATTTGGTTTTATCTTTTGCTTTTAGCTGAATGATTAAGCATTCTTTTAAATCTCTGGCACCAACCCCTAAAGGGTCTAGAGTATGCACTACTTTTTTAAGTATGGTAACTACTTTTTCTTCCGTTGTAAAAACATTGGCAGTAAAGGCTAAGTCATCTACTAAGTCTATAATTTCTCTTCTTATGTATCCGCTATCGTCAATACTTCCCACAAGAAACTCTGCAATTGCTTGCTCTTCTTCGTCTAATCGAAAAGTATTTAATTGATTTTTTAAAGATTGATGAAAGCTGGTTCCTGCTGCATAAGGTACATTTTTTTCTTCATCATCTTCCGAGTAATTATTAGCTTGAGTTTTATAATCCGGAATTTCATCATCACTCAGATATTCATCGATATTTATATCTTCTACTTCTTCTTTCTCGGATCTCTCATCATCATTATCATCATCAAATTCATTTGATAAATCATCATCTAAGTCTTCAGATTCTTCTTTACCAGTATCTAATGCGGGGTTTTCCTCTATTTCTTGCTTTAAACGCTCTTCAAATGCTTGTGTTGGTAATTGAATTAACTTCATCAGTTGTATTTGCTGAGGAGATAATTTCTGTAGGAGTTTGTAATGTAAGCCTTGTTTTAGCATATTTTAAAGATACATAAATCTTATTAAAATTCGGCGTTTTGTGGTGTTCTTGGAAACGGAATTACGTCTCTAATATTCCCCATACCAGTAGTAAACTGCACCAATCTCTCAAAACCTAAACCGAAGCCAGAATGCACGGCTGTGCCAAATTTTCTTAGATCTAAATACCACCAAAGCTCTTTTTCATCAATATTCATGGCTTTCATCTTTTCTACTAAAACATCATAACGTTCTTCACGTTGCGCACCACCTACCATTTCTCCAATTCCAGGGAATAGAACATCCATAGCTCTTACCGTTTTTCCATCTTCATTTAAACGCATATAAAATGCTTTGATATCTGCTGGATAATCAAATAAAATAACCGGACATTTAAAATGTTTTTCAACTAAAAAACGCTCGTGTTCAGATTGTAAATCTGCTCCCCATTCGTTAATAGGGTATTGAAATTTTTTCTTTTTATTAGGTTTACAGTTTCTCAGAATATCGATTGCTTCTGTGTAAGAAACTCTTTTAAAATTGTTGTCAGCAACAAATTTTAACTTCTCTAACAAACTCATTTCACTTCTTTGCAATTGAGGTTTTGTTTTTTCCTCTTGCATAAAACGTTCATCTAAAAAAGCTAAATCTTCTTTACAATGCTCTAAAACATAAGTTAGCACAGATTTTATAAAATCTTCTGCTAAATCCATGTTTCCATCTAAATCCATAAAGGCAACCTCTGGTTCAATCATCCAGAATTCTGCCAAATGACGTGTTGTATTTGAATTTTCTGCCCTAAAAGTTGGCCCAAAAGTGTATACTTTACCTAAAGCCATTGCATACGCTTCTGCTTCTAACTGACCAGAAACGGTAAGGTTTGTTTCTTTTCCAAAGAAATCTTTGGTATAATCTATTTTTCCGTCTTCTGTAACCGGTGCTTTATTATCTTCAAATGATGTAACTCTAAACATTTCTCCTGCTCCTTCGGCATCAGAACCCGTAACTATTGGCGTATTTACATAATTAAATCCATTGTCTTGAAAGTATTTGTGAACTGCAAAAGAGAGTTTAGATCGCACTCTCATTACCGCGCTAAATGTATTTGTTCTTACACGTAGGTGTGCGTTTTCTCTTAAAAACTCAAAACTATGTTTTTTAGGTTGTATAGGGTATTCATCGGCATTCGAATCTCCTAGAATTTCTATATCTGAAACCTGAATCTCCACAGATTGTCCTTTTCCTTGACTTTCTGCAATAATTCCTTTGATATGTATCGCTGCTCCTGTTGTAATTCTTTTTAAAGTCTCTTCTGGTGTATTTTCAAAATCAATTACACACTGTATGTTGTTTATTGTAGAACCGTCATTTAAAGCAATAAAACGATTGCTTCTAAAAGTTCTAACCCAACCTTTGATAATCACTTCTTGTAAAACTGAACTTGATTTTAATAATTCTGCTACGCTATTTTTTCTGTCTCTTATACACATCTGACGCTGCCGACGACTCCTTACG